>DATEKY010000073.1:0-7736 GCA_035277225.1 Xanthobacteraceae bacterium | reverse complement strand
TGAGGCGTGCCGGGGTCATCTTGAGCGTCTCGAATCCGCGGCGCGTGTCCTCGCCGACCACGACCTTCTTGCCGGTGATCTTCTGCGCATTGCGGATCGCTTCGGCGACGATCACCGAGTTGAGCACGCCGCGGTTATAGTAGTTCTCGCCGAGCTTGTCGGCCGCGGTCTGGCTCTTGCCTTTGTCGATCACGTGCTTCTTGATGTCCTGCAGCGCCGGATAGTTGGGCCCGATGCCGTTGAAGTTGAGCGAGAGATAGCCCTTGCTCTCGGGGCTCGACGGCTTGGTGTCGTCTTCCGAGCCCGACCACCAGATGCCGATGAAGTGATCCATCGGGAAGTTGATCTTGGTGGCTTCCTTCACGGCGGTCGGGTTCATGGCGCCCCAGCCCCACATGATCATCCACTCCGGACGATCGCGGCGCACGTTGAGCCAGAGACCGGACTGGTTCTGCATCTCGGCCGCCGGCACTGGATACTGCTTCACGGTGAAGCCGTAGTCCTTGGCGAACTGCTCGAGCAGCGGGATCGGCTCGCGGCCGTAGCCGCCGTCGAAGAAGATGTAGCCGATGGTCTTGCCCTTGAGCTTGTCGAGGCCGCCTTCCTTCTCGCCGATGTACTTGATGATCATCGACAGCCCGTCCCAGTAGGTCGCGGGCGGATTGAAGATCCAGGGGAAGTTGTTGCCGTCCGCCGAGCCCGACAGCCCATAGGCCATCGCGAGCACCGGGATCTTCTCCGGCGCCGCCTTCGGGATGATGGCGAGCGTGATGCCGGTGGAATACGGGTTCACCACCACCGGCTTCTTGCCCTTGACCGTGTCCCAGCATTCGAGACCCTTCTTGGTGTCGTAGCCGGTCTCGCATTCCTCGATCACGACCTTGACGCCGCCGATGCCGCCGTCGCGCTCGTTGAGCATCGAAAGGTAATCGTTCATGCCGTTGGCAATCGGAATGCCGGAATTGGCGAACGGGCCGGTCCGGTAGGTGAGGAGCGGCACATAAATGCCCTCCTGCGCCTGCGCGTGGGTGGCAAGCGCCGAGACGCCGACCAGTGCCGCACAGGATGCGCCGAGAACGAGGTGCTTGAGCTGCATCGCGTCCCTCCTTTTCGTTTCGTGCCGGCCGTGGCGGCGAACCACGCCGGCGTCCCAGGTTCCCGAGGCTTATGCCGCCGGGGATTTATTCCGCGCGCCGGGCTGTTCCGGCCCATGGGCGGAAATTGCGCCGAGTGTGCACCATCAGTAGGGAAACGGCCACACCCTGAGTTTCTGCTTTCCGATCTGCCACAACCGCGCGAGCCCGTGCGGCTCGACGATCAGGAAGAAGATGATCAGCGCCCCGACGACCATGAACTGCAGGTGCTCGACCGTCGCGGAATTGATCGTCAGCCCGAGATATTCCGGCGCGACCCGCATCGCGATCGGCAGGCCCCAGATGAACGCCGCGCCGAAGAACGAGCCGATCAGGCTGCCCAGCCCGCCGATGATCACCATGAACAGGATCAGGAACGACTGGTTGATGTTGAAGCTGTCGGCCTCGGACGCGCCGAGCCAGAGGAACACCATCAGCGCGCCCGCGACGCCGCAATAGAACGACGACACCGCGAACGCGAGCAGCTTGGTCGGATAGAGCCTGATGCCGATCAGCTCGGCGGCGATGTCCATGTCGCGCACCGCCATCCACATCCGCCCGATGCGCCCGTGCACGAGGTTGGAGGCGAGCCAGGTCATGACCACGACGAAGCCGAGCACGACGTAATAGCGCGCCATCGGGGTCGCGTTCGGCCCGGTGATCGGCACCCCGAAGAGCGTGCGGGTCGGCACCTCGATCGCGCCGGACACGTTGTAATTATAGATCCACGGCACGCGGATGAAGAACCAGGAGAGGAAGAACTGCGCGGCGAGCGTCGCTACCGCGAGATAGAAACCCTTGATGCGCAGCGACGGCAACCCGAACAGGACGCCGACGCCCGCGGCGAAGACGCCGGACAGCGCGATGTGCACCAGGATATTGATGCCGGGAAAGGCCGAGGTCAGCTTGTAGCAGGCATAGCCGCCGACCCCCATGAAGCCCGCGGTGCCAAGCGAGATCAGGCCGGTGTAGCCGGTGAGGATGTTCAATGCGATCGCCGCGAGCGAGAACACCAGGATCGGGATCATCACCGAGGAGAGCACGAAGCTCGAGCCGGTCAGCGGAATCACGACGAAGGCCAGGACGAGGATAACTGCGATGCCGATCCGATCCTGGCGCAGCGGGAACACCGCGGCGTCGGCCTCGTAGGTCGACTTGAATTGTCCGGCTTCGCGATAAAGCACGTGCGGTCCTTCAGATTCGCTCGATGATCCGCTCGCCGAACAGGCCCTGCGGCCGGAACAGCAGGAAGGCGAGCGCGATGAAATAGGCGAGCCAGCTTTCGATTCCCGAACCGAGCAGCGGCCCCCAGTAGAATTCGCCGAGCTTCTCGCCGACCCCGATGATGACACCGCCGACGATGGCGCCGGGAATCGAGGTGAAGCCGCCGAGGATCAGCACCGGCAGCGCCTTCAGCGCGATGATCTGCAGCGCGAACGACACGTTCGAGCGCGCGCCCCACATGATGCCGGTCGCGAGCGCCACGATGCCGGCCGCGAACCAGACGATGACCCAGATCTGCTCGAGCGAGATGCCGACCGAGAGCGCCGCCTTGTGGCTGTCGGCGACGGCGCGCAGCGCACGCCCGATGCGCGTCCGCTGGAAGAACACCGCGAGCGTCGCGACCATGATCGATGCGATCACCGCGGCGGCGATGTCGATCTTCTGCAGCGAGACGAGCCCGCCAAGAATCTTGAGGTCGATCGATCCGCGCGGCAGGTGCAGGTCGTCCGCGATCATCACCTTCGGTTCGCCGCCGAACACGAGCTCGCCGAGCCCGATCAGGAAGTAGGTCAGGCCGAACGTCGCCATGAACAGGATGATGTCGGGCTGGTTGACCAGCGGGCGCAGCATCAGCCGCTCGACCCCGACGGCGAGTACGAACATCACGCCGACGGTGATGAAGAGCGCGAGAAAGGCCGCAAGGTCGCCCGGCCGCACGCCCCAGCCGCGCAGCTGCGTGTAGATCCCGATCAGCGTGAGCGCGGCGAACACCACCATGATGCCCTGGGCGAAATTGAAAACTCCCGAGGCCTTGAAGATCAGCACGAAGCCGAGCGCAATCAGCGCATAGAGCACGCCGGAGACGAGCCCTTCCCACAGCGTCTGCACGAACAGATCGGGCACCTGCACCATCTGCACGAAGGGGTCGATGAAGATCTGGTAGAGAATGTCCATCAGGGCTCTCAGTGCGCCACGCCGAGATAGGCGTCGATCACGGCCTTGTTGGCCTTCACCTCGTCCGGCGTGCCGTCCGCGATCTTGCGTCCGTAGTCGAGCACGACCACGCGGTCGGACAGATCCATCACCACGCCCATGTCATGCTCGATCAGCGCGATCGTGGTGCCGTAGAAATTGTTCACGTCCAGCACGTAGCGCGACATGTCCTCTTTCTCTTCCAGGTTCATGCCGGCCATCGGCTCGTCGAGCAGCAGCAGGTCCGGCTCCATCGCGAGCGCGCGGCCGAGCTCGACGCGCTTCTGCAGGCCGTAGGGCAGCACGCCGACCGGCACCTTGCGGATGTGCGCGATCTCGAGGAATTCGATGATGTCCTCGACGCGCTTGCGGTGCTCGACCTCTTCCCGCATCGCCGGGCCGTGGCGCAGCAGCTGCCAGAAGAAGTTGCTGTGCATCTTCAGCGAGCGGCCGGTCATGATGTTGTCGAGCGCGGTCATGCCGCGGAACAGCGCGACGTTCTGGAACGTGCGCGCGATGCCGCCCAGCGCCGCCTCGTGCGGGCGCATCTTGGTGCGGGTCGCGCCCTTGAAGGTGATGCGGCCCTTCTGCGGCGTGTAGAAGCCGTTGATGACGTTGAGCATCGAGGTCTTGCCGGCGCCGTTCGGGCCGATGATCGCGCGGATCTCGCCCTTGCGGATGTCGAGCGACACGTCGGAAATCGCCTTCACGCCACCGAACGCGAGCGAGACGTTCTCGACCGAGAGGATCGCCTCGCCGGCCGCGATCTCGTTACCGGTCGGAGACCTCACGCGGCCTTCTCCATGACGGCCGGCGGCACCGGATAGCTCTTCAGATCGCGAACGGCGACGCGTGCCGCGAGCTTGCCTTTGCGGCCGTCCTCGAACGTCACCTCAGTGGCGACGTCCGCGACTTTCGATCCGTCATAAAGGGCGGTGACCAGCGCGCCGTAGCGCTCCGCGATCAGCCCGCGGCGGATCTTCATCGTGCGGGTCAGTTCGCCGTCGTCCGCGTCGAGCTCCTTGTGCAGCACGAGAAAGCGCTTGATCTGGGCGTTCGCCATCACGCCTTCCTCGACCAGCGACTTGTTCACGTCGTCGATGTGCTGCTCCAGCAGCTCGTAGACCTTGGGATGGCCGGCGAGCTCCTGATAGGAGCCGTAGACGACGCCGTTGCGCTCCGCCCATGAGCCGACCGCGACCAGGTCGATATTGAGCATCGCGGTCACTTCGTCGCGGCCATCGCCGATCGCGACGGCTTCCTTGATGTTCGGATAGAACTTCAGCTTGTTCTCGATGTATTTCGGCGCGAACAGCGTGCCGTCCTTCAGTCGACCGACATCCTTGGCACGGTCGATGATCTTCAGGTGTCCGGTCTTCGGATCGAAGAAGCCGGCATCGCCGGTGCGCACCCAGCCGTCCGGCGTCTTGGTCTCGGCGGTCTTCTCCGGATCCTTGTAGTAGCCGAGGAACACGCCGGGCGATTTGAACAGCACCTCGCCGTTCTCGGCGACCTTCACATCCACCCCGATGTTCGGCTTGCCGACCGTGTCCGGGTAGATCTCCCCGTCCGGCTGCGCCGTGATGTAGACCGAGGCCTCGGTCTGCCCGTAAAGCTGTTTCAGGTTGATGCCGATCGCCCGATAGAAGCTGAACAGCTCCGGCCCGATCGCCTCGCCTGCCGTATAGCCGACGCGGATGCGCGACAGTCCGAACCGGTTCTTCAGCGGCGCGAAGACCAGGAGATCGCCGAGCCGGTACACCAAGCGCGCCCAGAGCGGCACCGGCTTGCCGTCGAGCAACGCGGCGCCCCATTTGCGCCCGTGCGCGATGAAATAATGGAACATGCGGCGCTTGAGCGCGCCTGCGTCCTCCATCCGAACCATCGTCAGCGTGAGCAGGTTCTCGTAGACGCGCGGCGGCGCGAACGCATAGGTCGTCCCGATCTCGCGCCGGTCGTCCACCACGGTCTCGCCCGCCTCCGGGCAGTTGACGCAGTAACCCGCCACGTAGTGCTGCGCGTAGGAGAACAGGTGATCGCCCACCCATGCGAGCGGCAGGTAGGCGATGGTTTCCTCGTTCTCGTCGAGCTTGTCGAAGACGTTGCCGTTGCGCGCCGAGATGATGGCGTTGTCGTAGGAGAGCATCACGCCTTTCGGCCGCCCGGTGGTGCCCGAGGTGTAGAGCATCACCGCGAGGTCGGAGCCCTTGCCCTGCGCCACCGAGGCTTCCCAGGCCGCGAGGCGCGAGCCATCGGCGGCGAGCTTGTCGCGGCCGGTCTTCTGCAAATCGACGATCCAGGAGAGCTTGCTGCGGTCGTAGTCGCGCAGGCCGCGCGGCTCGTCGTAGACCATGTGGCGCAGCGTGGTGAGGCGGTCCTGGATCGACAGCACCTTGTCGACCTGCTCCTGATCTTCCACGACCGCGACCGTGACCTCGGCGTGCTCCAGCACGTAGGCCATCTCATCGGCGACCGAGTCCGCGTAGATCGGCACCGGCACGGCGCCGATCGCCTGGCCGGCGCACATCGCCCAGTAAAGCCGCGGCCGGTTCGAGCCGATGACGGCGAACTTGTCGCCACGCTTGAGCCCAAGCTCCTCCAGGCCGACCGAGAAGGCCCGCACCTCGTCGAGCACCTGGGCCCAGGTCCACGACTGCCAGATGCCCAAGTCCTTGTGGCGCATGGAGATGCGGCTGCCGCGCGTCGCCGCATTGTCGATCAGGAGCTTCGGAAACGTGTCCGCTTCGGCGCGGTTGACTGCCACGACGCCGCTCCCCTCCTGGAGGCGCGCCGGCCGCGGGATCGAAGCCCTCGGATGCCGCGCCGCTGCTCACCCCGCGCCGCCGTTGACCGGCGGGCCTGTTATTGCGGCATATGAAATGAGCGGCCCGGAAGGGTCAAGGCTTGGGGACGACTAAAGAATTGGCCTTTCGTCACAGTCCGGCATGCCGCAGGGCGGAATTTCCTTCCGGCGCCGCGCTGACGTTGCCGCTGGCGCGCGCTCCGAGAATCGCGGCGAGCGCCGCGCGCAAGGTCGGATGGCGGAAGACGAAACCGTGCTTCAGCGCCTTTTCGGGAACGACCCGACGGCCGGTCAGCAGCAGCTCCTCCACCATGTCGCCGCCGAACAGCCGCAGCGGAGCGGCCGGGAGGCGCAGGAAGGCCGGACGATGCAACGCGCGGGCGAGCTCCCGCGTGAAGGTCGTGTTGCGCACCGGCTCGGGCGCCGTCGCGTTCACCGGGCCGGCGAGCGCCGGGGTCGCCATTGCGTAGGCGATAAGCCGCACGATGTCGTCGAGCGCGATCCACGGCATCCATTGCCGGCCTGAGCCGATCGCACCGCCGAAGCCGTATTCGAAGGGAGGCAGCATCTGCGCCAGCATGCCGCCTTCGATGCCGAGAACGAGGCCGATGCGCAGCCGAACCACGCGGACGCCGAAACGCTCCGCCTGCACCGCCGCACGCTCCCAGTCGCTGCATACGCTGAAGCCGAACGATGGCCGGCCGCTCTCGGCTTCGGTCAACAGCTCATCGTCCCGCGCGCCGTACCAGCCGATCGCCGAGGCACTGATCAGCACCGCAGGCTTGTGTGTGAGGCGCTTGATCAGGCGCACGACGTTGCCGGTCATGCGGAGGCGCGAGGCGAGGATGCGGTGGCGCTTGCCGACGGTCCAAAGGCCATTCGCGATCGGTTCGCCCGCGAGATTGACGATGGCGTCGATCTGCGTGTCGTCCGGCAGTTGCGACAGGCCGGTGATCAAGCGGAACGGCGGATTGAGAGTCGCGGCCTTTGCCGGATCGCGCGTCAGCACGATGACCTGATGTCCGGCGACGGTCAGCGCCTGCACCAGCCGTCGGCCGATGAAGCCGGTCGCGCCCGTGACCAGCACGGTCTGGCGCGACGGCAACACGCTGACGAGATCTTCCGGCGGCGTTGTCACGGCGTCCGGACGGCGCGCGGCTGAGAGGTCGCGCAAACCGAAGATCACGGCGCCGACGGCGGCGAACACCATCAGGGCGCTCCAGTAGCCGTGCGTGACCAGGTTGATCGAGGTCGGATCGAGCGCGCGGCTCGCGAGCAACGGCAGCACGAGCATGAGGATCGCGCCGTAATTGATCGCGAGCAGCGTGTGGTTGACGCGCTCGCTTGCCGGCAATTTCCGGCTCACATCCTCCTCGATGAAATCAGCAAGCGTGATGAACACCTCTACGGCGAGCGCCGCGATGATCACCATCGCGAACACGCCGTGCGGTTCGAGGAAGCCGAGCACGACGAACAGCCCCGCGTAGACGAAGCTGCGCGCCGCGTGCAGCGCGAGCTCGTGCCGCTGCGAAGGGCGCCACGCGAGCCGCTCGGTCAGTTCGTGATGATAGATCGTGTCGAAGGCCGCCATCGCGATCTGGATC
>DATEKY010000072.1:0-8710 GCA_035277225.1 Xanthobacteraceae bacterium | reverse complement strand
CTGCTCGGCCTGCTCGGCCGCAACGGCGCCGGCAAGACCACCTGCATGGCGACCATCATGGGCTTCCTGCGCCCGCGCCGCGGCGCCATCAGCCTGTTCGGCGAGCCGGTCGCAGGCCTCGCCCCCGAGACCATCGCGCGGAAGGGCATCTGCCTGGTGCCGCAGGGGCGCCGCGTGTTCCGCTCGCTCACGGTGCGCGAGAATCTCGCTGTCGCCGCGCAGACGCGGAGCGAGAGCGGCAAGCCGTGGAGCATCGATCGCGTCTTCGCACTGTTCCCGCGCCTCAAGGAGCGCCACGCGCAATATGCCGGCTCGCTGTCGGGCGGCGAGCAGCAGATGCTCGCCATCGGGCGCGGCCTGATGGGCAATCCGCGCGTGCTGCTGATGGACGAGCCCTCCGAAGGCCTCGCGCCGCAGATCGTGGCTGAAGTGGGCCGCACCATCGCGCAACTGAAGGCCGAGGGGCTGTCGATCGTGCTGGTCGAGCAGAACATCAAGCTGACGCTCGACCTTGCCGACGACGTCGTGATCGTGAATACCGGCGCGGTCGCATTCACCGGCAGCGCCGCCGAGACGAAGGCGAACACGGCCGTGATCGCGCAGCATCTCGGCGTTTTCTGATTTCGGAATGACAGGAGCAAACGTGACCGAGACCAACCGCTATGCCCCGACCGCCGCGCGCAAGCAGAAAAAGCCCGGGCGCGAGAGCCGGCCGACGTCGACCACGATCGACATCCACGCGCACGTCGCGGTGCCGGCGGCGGCGGCGATCGCCGGTCCGCATGTCGACCTGCGCCAGGTGCCGCTCGCGCATTTCGCGGCCGACAACGTCAAGGCGCTCAACGCCAAGCAGGAGGCCGATCGCCGCACGCGGATCAGCGGCATCGAGAACGGCCTCGACGAGCGTCTCAAGGACATGGACGACATGGGCCTCGACATGCAGCTCGTCATGCCGCCGCCGCCGCAATGCTATTTCACCGTGCCGGTCGAGATCGCCGTGAAGGCGACGCGCGTGCTCAACGACGGCATCGCCGCCTATGTGGCGCGCAAGCCGGACCGCTTCGTCGCGCTCGGCACCGTGCCGCTGCAGGACGGCAACGAGGCCGCGACCGAGCTCGAGCGCTCGATGAAGGAGCTCGGCTTCAAGGGCTGCCAGATCCTCACCAACGTCGCCGGCAAGGAGCTCTCCCACCCGGAGTTTGCGCCGTTCTGGGCCAAGGCCGAGGCGCTCGGCGCGCTGGTGGTGATCCATCCGAACGGCTTCACCGGCGGCGAGCGGTTCTCGCGGCTCTATTTCTCCAACGTGATCGGCAATCCGCTCGATACCACGGTCGCGCTGCACTACCTGATCTTCGACGGCGTGCTGGAGCGCCACCCGAACCTGAAGATCCTCGCCGTGCACGGCGGCGGCTATCTGGCCGGCTACTCCGGGCGCATCGATCACGCCTGGGGCGCGCGCAGCGACGTGGCGAACAAGCTGCCCAAGCCGCCGACCGAGTACCTGAAGAAGGTCTACTTCGACACCGTGGTGTTCACTGAGCACCAGCTCGAATATCTCATCAAGGTGTTCGGCGCCGACCGCATCCTGATGGGCACCGACTATCCGTTCGATATGGCGGACTATGATCCGGTCGGCCACGTCACCGGAACGGAATCGCTCGACGCCAAGACGGTCGCGGCGATCACCGGCGGCAACGCGAAGAAGCTATTGGGAATTTAGCGCCACGCGAAAACCGGCTGCTCCAGGTCGGCGACGCGGGTCTTCCGGCCCGCGAGCACTTCGCGGAACTGGTAGATCAGCGCCGCCGTCGGCGCGTGGATGGTGCGGCCGTTCACGCGCAGGCGTACCACGCGCCGCTCGCTCTCCGGAATGCTGTCGAACTCGATCGCGTCCTCGCGTGCGATATCGGCAAGCTTTATCCGCCGCACCGACGCGACCTCCTGCGGATTGAGCCGCAGCGGCGGATGATGCCCGCCCCACGCCACCACCGGCGTGATCAGATATCCCGAGCGCGTCGGATAGTCGTCGAGCATGCCGAGCACGGCGCTTGTCGCCAGATCGAGGCCGATCTCCTCGCGCAGTTCGCGCAATGCCGCCGCAACCGGTGTCTCGCCGTCGTCGATCCGCCCGCCCGGCAGCGCCCACTGGCCGCCATGCGAGCGCAACCCGGATACGCGGCCCGTCAGGATCAAGGCGGTTTCGCCCGAGCCGTCGTCGGCTTCGGTGAGCGTGATCGCCACGGCGGCGTGCTTCAGCGCGGGCAGCGCGTCGCCGGCGAGGCGCGTGAAGGCCTGACAGCGGCTTGCGATGAGCTGCCGTGTCGCGTCGTTGAATTTGAACGTCATCACGCCACGGATGCTAGAAATTCATCATCGCGGTCTCGCTCAAGACCGCTTCGGGCTTGCGATGCAGTTCCGCGTAGACCCGCTCGGCCTGCGTCTTGAGATCCGCCTGGACGTAGGCGCCGAGGCGGCGTGCGCGCTCGATGATCTTGTTGCCCCTCGGCAGGCGCGCGGCTTCGAACTGTTTCAGCCCGGTCTCGATGTCGTTGGCCTCGACCGCGTCGGCGAGCGCCAGCGCATCTTCGGCAGCCTTGGCGACACCGGCGCCGACATGCGGACGCGCCACGAAGGCCGCATCGCCGAGCAGCGCGACCTTGCCGAACGCCATGTGCGGCACCTCGAGATCGTAGATCGGCTGCAGAAACGGCTGCGCGCAGAGCGACAGCATCTCGTTGAACTGCGGCGCGAGCACGTCTTTCCCCTCCGCGCGCATCTGCGCCACGACCTCGCGCGCGATCAGCGGCGGCGGGATCGAGAGCGCATGCGTGCGGCCGGTCTCGTCGGTCAGCAGGCGCGGCAGTTGCTCGTCCTCGCTCGCCGGCCGGTACCAGACGAAATTGTAGCGCCGGTGCCCGCGCCGCAGATCGTTGTCGGGCCCGGCCACCGGATAGCCCAGCATCTGCTCGTTCGACGGCAGGCAGAAGGAAAAGTCCTCGAACAGCTGCGCATGCAGTGCCGCCGGAAAGTCCTGCTCCGGCACCAGCCCGCGCCACGCGGTGTAGCCGGCATAGCGCGGCGCGAGTTCGGGGAGATATTGCTGGCGCACCGTCGAGCGGATGCCGTCGGCTCCGACGAGAATGTCGCCCTCGGCCGTCGTTCCGTCGGCGAAGTGCGCGGTCACGCCCGCACCCTGCTCGACGCGCTGAAGCTCCTTGCCGCGATGATAGGACGTATCCGGCAGCGCGGCTTTCAGCAGATGAAAGACGCGGTCCCACGCCGTCATGGTCTGCGCAAAGTCGAACCGGTGCGTCACGCGTCCGTCACGCGCATACATCATCCGCGTCGGGACCTCGACGCCGAGATCGGCTCCGGGATCGAGGCCGAGCGCGCGCAGCGCCGCCTTCAGTTCGGGCTGCGCCACGATCCCGGCGCCGCGTCCGGCGAGCGGTTCGGCGACGCGCTCGTGGATCGTCACGTCCCAGCCGCGGCGCGTCAGCGCAAGCGCCGCCAGCAGCCCGCTCATCGACCCGCCGATCACCAGCGCGCGTTTCGTCTTCGCCAAACGCAGTCCTCCCGGCATTCCGCCGTCGCGCGAAACTTGCTATAGCTTAGTCCATATCGCGAGGAGGAATGCCATGGCGATGTCCATGAAGGAGAAGGCTTCGAACAGCCACGTCAACGTCGAGTGGCCGGCTGGGCTGAAGCAGGAGTTCGCGCGCGAGGCCGCGCAGCCGAACGGTTGCGTCGGTTCCGAGCTTCTTTCCGAGACCGACAAGCTGCGCGTATGGACGATCCGCCTCAAGCCCGGCGAACGCATCGGCTTCCATCGCCACGTGCTGAACTATTTCTGGACTGCGGTGAATGGCGGTCGCGGGCGCCAGCACCTCATGGACGGCACCACGGTCGAGTATTCCTACTATCCGGGCGAGACGCGCCACGAGACCTACGGTGCCGGCGAGTTCAAGGTGCACGATCTGGAAAACCTCGGCGACCAGGACATGATCTTCATGACGGTCGAGTCGATCGAGGGCTCGGCCAACAAGCCGCTGCCGGTTCCCGACACCGTGCGGCTGAAGGCGGCCTGAAGACTCTCGCCGGCGGCGACCGACCGATCATCAGTTCACACGGCGCTTGTTGGCCGCCACGCTGTCTGCGCACCACAGATCACGCGCCCGGCGTATACGGAGAGTTTTATTGTTGGCACGGTGTCGCAGCAGAGTTGCGCGGGCCGCATCGCTGCCGCGGATTCATCTGAAGGAATTGCGTGGCTCTGCGGCGGCGAGCGAAGTCAAACCGCTCGTCTATTCGGGTGACACGTCGGCCGGCCGATAGGTGTCGACAGTATTCGCCGCGCGTGAAGACTCCCACAAAGACTGTCGTTGCGTCACTTCTATCGCGGCGCAGCAAACTCCCAGCAATTACGACTTCGAGTCGGATTCCGCTTGCGCTTTGGTATAATTTATAATCGAAATAAGACGAGGCGGGACTGTGCCCAAGCGCGCGAGCGTAATGGCGCCCCGCGAAGCCGGCAAAGTCCGGCGGGGACGACAAAACGTCTGAGGGAGGAAAGCATATGACCCGCTTCGGTCACACGGCAAGTTTCACGACACGAACTTTCGCGGCGGCCGCTGGTGCCGCCGTTTTGCTGACCGCCGCCCCGGCCCTGGCCGCCTGGGAGCCGAACCGTCCGGTTGAAATCATCGTTCCGGCCGGTACCGGCGGCGGCGCCGACCAGATGGCCCGCGTGATCCAGGGCATCGTTACCAAGCACAGCCTGATGAAGCAGCCGATGCTCGTTGTTAACAAGGCGGGCGGGGCCGGCGGCGAAGGCTTTCTCGACGTCAAAGGCGCACGCGGCAATCCGCACAAGCTGATCATCACGCTGTCGAACCTGTTCACCACGCCGCTCGGCACCGGCATCCCGTTCTCCTGGAAGGACCTCACGCCGGTCGCCATGATGGCGCTCGACGAATTCGTCCTCTGGGTCCCGGCCGATGCGCCCTACAAGACCGCGAAGGAATACGTTGAAGCCGCCAAGGCCGCGCCGGGCACGATGAAGATGGGCGGCACCGGCTCGAAGCAGGAAGACCAGATCATCACGGTCGCGATCGAGAAGGCGACCGGCGCGAAGTTTACCTACATCCCGTACAAGGGCGGCGGTGAAGTCGCGGTGCAGCTCGTCGGCAAGCACGTCAACTCCACGGTCAACAATCCGATCGAGGCGGTGGCGCAGTGGCGCGCCGGACAGCTCAAGCCGCTCTGCGTGTTCGACGGGCAGAACCTGCCGGTGAAGGACAAGATCGCCGGCGACATGGCCTGGGCCGACATCCCGACCTGCAAGTCGCAGGGGCTCGACATCGAGTATCTGATGCTGCGCGGCATCTTCATGACGCCGAACGCGACCCCCGACCAGATCGCGTTCTACGTCGATCTGCTCAAGAAGGTTCGTGAGACGCCGGAATGGAAGCAGCTGATGCACGACGGCGCGTTCAACCAGACCTTCATGTCTGGTGCCGACTACGCCAAGTGGGTCGAGAAGGAAGAAGTCCGTCATCGTAACCTGATGAAGGAAGCGGGCTTCCTCGCCAGCACCAACTGAAGCTGATCGGCCGTCCTGCCGGCGAACTCGCTTCGCCGGCAGGACGCCCACGCGTCGGCCGCATGATCCCGAAAAGTGGGGACCAGATCATGCGCAGCATCTGACAGAACGAGGCAGGGAATGACCGATACGAGCTCGCATGGCGCCAGCGGCCCGTCGCATCGCGGCGTGGAGATGGGCGTCGCGGTGGCGATGATCGGGTTCGGCGCGATCGTGATCGCCGGCAGCCTGCAGGTCGGCATCGGCTGGGGCCCGGAGGGACCGAAGGCCGGATTCTTCCCGTTCTATCTCGGCGTCACGATCATTCTGGCGAGCATCATGAATCTCCTCGCCGCCACGTCGCAATCCCGGCAAAAGGTCTTCGCCGACTGGTCGCAGCTCGGCTCGGTGCTCTCGGTGGTGATCCCGACCACGATCTACGTGTTCGCGGTGCCGTGGGCCGGCATCTATCTCTCCTCGCTGATCCTGATCGCGCTCTTCATGCGCTGGCTCGGGCGCTACGGCATCGCGATGTGCGCGGCCGTATCGATCAGCGTTGTCGTCATGACTTATCTGATGTTCGAGAAGTGGTTCCTCGTGCCGCTGCCGAAGGGGCCGATCGAGGATTGGCTCGGACTGTAGTCCGTATACCCCAGCAGTCTTGAAAGACACGCACGATGGAAGAAATCGCCAATCTGTTTCACGGCTTCGCGGTGGTGATTCAGCCGTTCAACCTGCTGCTGATGGTGGTCGGCATCCTGCTCGGCGTGATCATCGGCGTCCTGCCCGGCCTCGGCGGGGCCAACGGCATCGCGATCCTGCTTCCCCTCACCTTCGGCATGTCGCCGACGTCCGCCATCATCATGCTGTCCTGCATCTACTGGGGCGCGCTGTTCGGCGGCGCGATCACGTCGGTGCTGTTCAACATTCCGGGCGAACCATGGTCGGTTGCGACCACCTTCGACGGCCACCCGATGGCGCAGCAGGGCAAGGCCGGCGAGGCGCTCACCGCCGCGTTCACCTCGTCGTTCGTCGGCGCGCTGTTCGCCGTGATCATGATCACGCTGGTTGCGCCGCTGGTCGCGAAGTTCGCGCTGCAGTTCGGGCCGGCGGAGAAGTTCGCCGTGTTCTTCCTCGCCTTCTGCTCCTTCATCGGAATGGGCAAGGAGCCGCCGTTCAAGACCATCGCGGCGATGATGATCGGTTTCGCGCTGGCCGCGGTCGGGCTCGACAGCGTGACCGGTCAGCTGCGCCTGACGTTTGGTTTCACGGAGATGCTCAACGGCTTCGACTTCCTGATCGCGGTCATCGGCCTGTTCGGCATCGGCGAGATCCTGCTGACGATGGAGGAAGGCCTCTCGTTCAAGGGCAAGGCCGCCGTGATCAATCCGAAGGTCGTGTGGGAGACCTGGAAGGAGCTGCCGCGCTACTGGATGACGTCGCTGCGCTCCTGCATCATCGGCTGCTGGATGGGCATTTCCCCCGCCGGCGCGACGCCGGCCTCGTTCATGAGCTACGGCATCGCCAAGCGCACCTCGAAGCGCGGCGACAATTTCGGCAAGGGCGAGGTCGAAGGCGTGGTGGCGCCCGAGACGGCCGCGCACGCGGCCGGTACCGCGGCGCTGCTGCCGATGCTCTCGCTCGGCGTGCCGGGATCGCCGACGGCGGCCGTGCTGCTCGGCGGCCTCCTGATCTGGGGTCTTCAGCCGGGGCCGCTGCTGTTCGTCGAGCAGAAGGACTTCGTCTGGGGCCTGATCGCCTCGATGTATCTCGGCAATATCGTCGGGCTGATCATCGTTCTGACCTGCGTGCCGCTGTTCGCCGCGATCCTGCGCGTACCGTTCTCGATCATCGGCCCGATCATCCTGGTGATGTGCGCGATCGGCGCCTACACGGTGCACAATTCGGCGTTCGACGTGGTGCTGATGCTGGTCTTCGGGGTGATCGGCTACGTGCTGAAGAAGACCAATTACCCGCTCGCCCCGATGGTCCTCGCCATCGTGCTCGGCGACAAGGCAGAGGAGGCGTTCCGCCAGTCGCTGCTCGGCTCGGGCGGCAGCCTCGGCATCTTCTTCTCCAACGGGCTCGTTGCCTCGATCATGGTGCTCGGCCTGATCGCGCTGTTCTGGCCGGTGATCCAGAACGCCTGGACCCGCATGCGTCTCGCGACCGCCGCGTGAATTCGAAGCAAGCTGATTGATTCCGCGTCGTAAAGGTGCTTGATATGGAATTATGTATACCAGTGCAGCCAAGCACCGGACCCAAGGGAAGGTCCAAGGGAAGGAGGGCGCGATGACCGACAATCCGCGTCCGGAGACCTCCGCGCGTATCGTTCTGGCGCCGCTCGGCGACACCTCGACTTTCGCGGATCGCGCCTACACGGCGCTGAAAGACACCATCGTCTCGCTCAATGTCTACGAGCAGCCCGACGAGGTGCGGCTCGACGAACGCCAGCTCGCGAGCGATCTTGGCATCAGCCGTACCCCGGTACGCGAAGCGATGGCGCAGCTCGAGCGCGAAGGCTTCGTGCGCTCGGTGCCGCGCCGCGGCATCTATGTGGTGCGCAAGTCGAAGCGCGAGGTGATCGAGATGATCACCGCCTGGGCGGCGCTGGAAAGCATGGCGGCGCGGCTGATCACCACCAACGCATCGAACGAGGAGATCGCGACGCTGCGCAAGATGTTCGCGACCTTCGAGAACGGCGAGGCGCGGGCTCACCTCGACGAGTATTCCGAAGTGAACATCGAGTTCCACCAGACGATCATCCGCATGAGCCGCAACCATGTGCTGATCGATCTGGCCGAAAACCTGTTCACCCACATGCGCATGATCCGCCGCAAGACCATCGGCGAGCAGGATCGCGTCGACCGCTCGATCCGCGACCACATGAACATCATCGAGGCGCTCGAAGCGCGCGCGACCGAGCGCGCCGAGGACCTCGTGCGCGACCACGCGCTCGGCCTTGCCGACCACGTGGCGAAGTACGCCGACTATCTGGATTGATGTCGCGCTCTCGCGAGAAGCGAGGCGAGGTGACGATTATTGGGAGGACCGCATGGCGGACGCCGCAGTGAAGGAAAAGCCCGCCGGTACGCCGGACGAGGATCGCGAGCAGACCGACGGCTTCAA
>DATEKY010000071.1:0-4537 GCA_035277225.1 Xanthobacteraceae bacterium | reverse complement strand
GCTCACGGCGGGCGGCGCTGCGTCCGGCTCGGCAGCGACCGGCGTTTCGGGGCGGATGTTCATGCGGCGCCCGCCTCGACCTTGCGCCGCGCATAGCGCTTGCGGATGCGCGCATTGGCGGCCGGTCCCGGCACCATCGCGTAGTCCGGAGCGGCGATCGGCAGGCCGGTCGCGCGATCGAACACGCCGATATCGGCCGGCTTGCCGGTTTTGGTGTTGACCACCTCGACCATCGCGCCCTCAGGCGCGAAATGCCGGTTGCCGAAGGCCATCAGGCTGAGCAGCACCGGGCGGAAATCGCGCCCGCGTTGCGTCGGCAGGTATTCGAAGCGCGGGGGATGCTCGCTGTACAGCCGCTTCTCGAGGAAGCCGGCCTCGACCAGCGAGGCGAGCCGCGTGGTCAGGATATTCGGGGCGACGCCAAGGCTTTCGCGGAATTCCTCAAAGCGGGTGTAGCCGTGCAGCGCGTCGCGCAGGATCAGCATGCTCCACCACTCGCCCACGCGCTCCAGGCTGCGGGCGATTGGGCAATGCATCTTCTGAAAGCTTTTCCGCCGCATGACCCAACGATAAGCCTGGTAACTTGCATTATGCAAGTGACCAGGGGGGCGGGGCAGCCATGCGTCCTCGGAACGGCCGGCGGTGCGGCAAGGCGACGCGACGGGGCAGGAGAAGCGAAAAACGGCGGACGCCTTCGCGGTTGACGGATCGGGCGCACGGGTTTCTCATCAGTCCCGGCGACGCACGGCATCAAGGCGCGAAACACTTATGTCCGACCCCGCGGCGCCATCTGGCCGGCTCGACCGTCTCGTCGATGTCGCGCACCGACAACCGGGGCGCTGCCTCGCGGTCGTGCTGGCGCTGCATGTCGTGGTCTGGACCGCGCTGCCGGCGCTGCTCTCCTACAATCTCCAGCTCGATCTCGCCGAGGGCCTCGCGCTCGGGCGCGAATGGCAGCTCGGCTACTGGAAGCTTCCGCCGCTGCCGTGGTGGCTCGATTACGGCGTGGTCGCGCTCACCGGCACGCACGATGCGCTCTATCTGCTCGGTCCGCTCGCGTCGGCGATCGCGATCTGGGCGGTGTGGCGGCTCGGGCGCGAGGTGGCGGGTCCGGTCGCGGCGCTGATTGCGGCGCTCGCGCTCGAAGGCATTCATTTTTTCAATTTCTCCGCCGTGAAGTTCAATCACGACGTGCTGCAGCTCCCGCTGTGGACGCTTGCGGCGCTGTTCTTGTATCGCGCGCTGACGGCCGAGCGCATCGCCGACTGGCTGCTCGTCGCGGTGTTCCTCGCGGCCGCGTTCTGGACCAAGTACACCATCGCGGTGTTCGTGCTGCCGCTCGCGCTGTTCGTCGTGATGGACGAGACCGCGCGGCGCTGTCTGCGCACGCCCGGTCCGTACATCGCGGCGGCGCTGTTCTTCGCGCTGATCGCGCCGCACGTCTATTGGCTCGCGGAGCAATCCTTCCTGCCGCTGCAATATGCCAATGCGCGCGCGAAGGTCGCGACACACTGGCATCACGTCGTCACCTTCCCGCTGCAATGGCTCGCGAGCCAGATCTTCTTCCTGGCTCCGGCAATCGCCCTGGTGACGCTGGCGGCGTCCCGCTCCGGCAGCGCGAACGACAGCTTCGCGCGACGCTACGTCACGGTGCTGGCGCTCGGGCCGTTCGCCGTCACCACGTTCATGGCGATCGTGCTCGGCCGACTGCCGGTCGCGATGTGGGGCTATCCCCTCTGGTCCTTCGCCCCGCTCGCTGCGCTGATGTGGTGGCCGCCGTCCGAGCCCGCACGGCAACGCCGTTTCGCGGCGGGCTTTCTGGCGATCTTCATTGCGATGCCGCTCGGCTACGCGATCGTCGAGGGCTTCGAGCCGCTGCTGCGCGACCGGCCCAAGGCGACGCAATTTCCCGGCCCCGCGCTTGCCCAGAGAGTGACGCAGGCGTGGCGCGAGAAGTTCTCATCGCCCCTGCCCTATGTGGGCGGCGGCGAGTTCGCCACGAACAATATCGCGGTCTATTCGCCCGACCGCCCGCGCGTGATCGTGCACGCCGATCCCTCGCTGAGCCCCTGGATCGACCGCGCCGACTTGAGCCGCCGCGGCGCCGTGCTGGTGTGGGAGGACGGCCAGGTCGACGATCGCGGGATGGCGCAAATGCGCTCGACCTTCCCCGGCCTCGCCGTACAAGTGCCGCTCACGTTGCCGCGGCAAGCTTTCGTGGCCCGCGACAAGCTGAAGCCGGCGCGCGTTCACTTCGCGATCGTGCCGCCAAGGCCGTAAAGCCGCATGATCCCGAAAAAGCCTGTCCCGCGCTTGATGAGGGATGGAACCGGTTTTCGGATCATGCGCAAAGAAGGCTATTCTGGTCCCACCGCCTCCCCTTCGATCTCGACCTTGAGATCCGGTCCGGCGAGCCCCGCGATCACCAGATAGGTGGACGACGGGTTGGCGTCACCGAGCTTGCGGACACGGATGTCGCGCGAAAGCTTCAGCGCCTCGGGCGACCGGTCGGTGGTGAAATAGGTGATCTTCACCAGATCGTTGGCGCTCATGCCCTCCGAGGCGAGAACCGCGAGCAGGTTGTCGTAAGCCTGCTCGATCTGAGCACCGAGATCTCCGGCCAGCGTGCCGTCCGGCTTGATGCCGACCTGCCCGGCCATCACGAGGCGCTTCAGCCCGCCGCCGAGCGGGTGCACGGTTGCGTGGTGATAGCGCCCGAGCGGCGGATGCACGGCGGGCGGATTGTGGCGGCGGAGCGAGGCAGGCATTGGACATCTCCCGGTGAGTGGCAGGGGCGATTGTGCCGCCTGTTCCATTCGGCAACAACTGCACGAATTGCCGCCCGGCCGGAGTGCAGAACCGGCAGAAATGCTTGCGCAATCGCCGCCCCTTGTGGACAGTGACAGGGGCTTGAGCCGAATCAAGGCGCGCCTGCCGCGCCTTTGGGGTCCGCTATGGGGCGCCTGAGCGCCGTCTTCGTCGCGTTCTGCATGCTGCTGATCGCCACCTCGGTCGGCCTTGTCACCTATCTGTCGTTCGGCTTCTCGGGCGTCGAGGCGGCCGTCATCGCGATCGCCGTGATGACCGCGCTGGTGATGGTCAATTCGGTCACCACGCGGCAGCGCGACCGCTACGATGTCGGCTCGCAGATCGCCGACCTCTCGCGCGGCACCGCCGACATGGCGCGCCAGGTGTCCGAACTCGACCGCCGGCTGGTTGCGATCGAGAACGACGTCGTGGTCGCGCTCGAGCGGTCGCGCGCGCAGGCCGCGCCGCTGGCGAACGAAATCGGCGAGCTCGGCGGGCTGGTGAAGGACCTGGCCGACGCGGTCGCAGCGCATGAGCAGATGCTGGAAAGCGCGATCGCAAACGCGACCCCGCAGCGCCCGGCGCCGATGTCCGCGCCGACGGCGCCGGCAAGAACACCGGCGGCTGAACGGAAAGAGCCGGCCGAACGCGTCGATCCGACCGAGCCGGCGGCGGCCCCGCGCGCGCCGAGCGGAGCTTTCGCCGGCCTCGCACCAGCCGAGATCGTCGCGCAGCTTGCGCGCGCGATCGAAGCCAACCGCATCGATCTGTTCCTCCAGCCGATCGTCACGCTGCCGCAGCGCAAGGTGCGCTACTACGAGGCGCTGGCGCGGCTGCGCGGCGATGACGGCGCGCTGCTCACGCCGGAGGACTTCCTCGATCACGCCGAAACCGGTGGCCTGTTGCCGGCGATCGACAATCTGATGGTGTTCCGCTGCGTGCAGGTGGTGCGGCGGCTCTCGACCAAGAACCGCGAGGTCGGCCTGTTCTGCAACATGGCGGCCTCGACGCTCGCCAATGGCAGGGTGTTCAAGGAGCTGACCGACTTCCTCGAAGCCAACCGCGTGCTCGCGCCCTATCTGGTGTTCGAATTCTCTCAGGAGGCGGTGCGTTCGCTCGGGCCGATCGAGGAGGAATGTGTCGCCTCGCTCGCCGACCTCGGCTTCCGCTTCTCGATGGATCACGTCACCGATTTGCGCATGGAGCCGCGCGAGCTGGCCGAACGCGGCTTCCGCTTCGTCAAGGTGCCTGCCGCGCTGCTGCTCGCCCGCGCCGCCGCGCCGCAGGGCGACATCCATCCGGCGGATTTCTCCGACCTGCTCGGCCGCTTCGGCATCGACCTGATCGCCGAAAAGATCGAGGGCGAGCGCGCGGTTGTCGACCTGCTCGACTATGACGTGAGGTTTGGACAGGGCTTCCTGTTTGCGCCGCCGCGGCCGTTGCGGCCCGAGGGGGCATCTGCTACCGGCGGGGCTACAGCGAACAAGGAATCCGGCACTCCCAATGGCTCAAGCAATACTGTTCCCGTCGCCAGCCCGGCCGCAGAACCCGCGATGCGGGCGACCGGCAATGCCGCATTGGCGCGCCGCGCGGCGGGACCGGGCTAGCAGGCGTCCGCAATCATGACCTCATTGCGGTTCGTCGAGCGGCTGCGCGACCTCGTGGACGGCGTCGAGGTCATCCTTTCCGACATCTGGGGCGTGGTGCATAACGGCCTCGAGTCGTTCCC
>DATEKY010000070.1:0-2118 GCA_035277225.1 Xanthobacteraceae bacterium | reverse complement strand
GGCCCGGTCGGCTGCTCCAACCTGGTGATCTGCCGCGCCGCCGGAAAGCCGTTCGTGTTCGATCCGTTCAAGGCCGACATGATGGTGGCGACCGGCGCGGTCACGCCGACCCAGCTCTATGACCTCGTGCGCCGGCAGGCGATCGTCTTGGACAACACCGATCCGCGCGCCAATGTCACGTCGCTGTGGCGAAGGATGCGGTCGGACTAGGCTCACGCGGCCGATCGCGCTTACGACTTGGTCGTCAAGGCCGAGAGCTGATCGGTGTCGAAACGGGCACGCAGCGCGCCGATGGCTTTCGGGTCGGGCGCGCCCTTCTCGGTCAGCCGGGCGAGTTCCTCGAAGTAGTGCTCGTGCCCCGGCGGCGAGACGGTCATCAGCACGCGCGCCGGCTTCTCGCTCACGTTGGTGATGTTGTGCGGCACGCCCGGCGGGATGAACAGGTAGGTTCCCGGCGTGGCATGGACGACCCGGTCGCCGACATGCCATTCGCACTCGCCCTCCAGCACGTAGAATGTCTCTTCCTGCACGCGGTGAACGTGCCGGCCGGTCGCAAACCCGGCCGGGATCGTCCAGTCGAACATGCTGGTGTGCCTGGTGTCCTCGCCGGTCACGAGAAACACCATCGGATGGCCGCGCAACATCACTCCCTTGTTCTCGGCCGGCATGCGAATGACGGGTGCGGCGCTCATCTGATCCTCCATGGTTCGGTGCTTCTCCCAGGAAAGCACCGGCGCATGCTGAACCGACCGTCCCGGCAAGTCGTGAAGCGGTTGCGAAATCATTGCGAAAAACTTGCGAACCGTGTCTTCTTCCCCGATGGCGAGAATGCTGGCATTCGGTCGGTTCCAGCTCGACGACGATGCCGGAATCCTGTTCCACGACGGCAGGCCCACCCCGCTCGGCCAGCGTGCCGTTGCGCTTCTTGCGCTGCTCGTGAAACAGCCCGGCGCGCCGGTCTCGAAACAGGCCCTGATCGAGGCGGCCTGGCCGGCGCAGGCGATCGAGGACAGCAATCTGACGGTCCAGATCGCGGCGATACGGCGCGTGTTCGAGGACCTCGCGGGCGGCGCGGACTGGATCGAAACGCTGCCGCGGCGGGGCTACCGCTATGTCGGGCCCGCGGTTGCCGATGCTCCTGAGGGGAACACCGGCGCGCGCAGCCCGCCCGCGCTGGCGTTGCCCGACAAGCCTTCGGTCGCGGTGCTGCCGTTCACGAATTTGGGCGGAGACAGCGAGCAGGACTATTTCGCCGATGGCATGGTCGACGACATCATCACCGGCCTGTCGCGCATCAACTGGCTTTTCGTGATCGCGCGGAACTCGACCTTCATCTACAAGGGCCGCGCCGTCGACGTGAAGCAGGTCGGCCGCGAGCTCGGTGTGCGCTACGTGCTCGAAGGCAGCGTGCGCAGGCTGCGCGACAGCGTGCGCGTGACCGGCCAGTTGATCGACGCGTCGACCGGCGCCCATGTCTGGGCCGAGCGCTACGATCGCAGGTCCGACGACATTTTCGCGCTGCAGGACGACGTTGCACTGTCCGTCGTGGGCGCGATCGCACCAAGCGTGCGGCGCGCCGAAATCGACCGGGTCAAGCGCAAGCGTCCCGACAGCCTCGATGCCTACGACCTTGTGCTGCGCGCCCAGCCGGACGTCGACTCAGGGATGCCCGAGCAAGTGACGCGGGCGCTGGCGCTGCTGCATCGCGCGCTCGAACTCGAGCCCGACTATGCGCTGGCGCACGGCAACGCGGCGATGTGCCACCATTGCCTGTTCCTGCGCGCCGGCCTCAAGGAAGAGGACCGTGCCGCATCGGTCCGTCACGCCCGATCCGCCATCATCCATGGGCAGGACGATGCGCATGCCCTGACCCTTGCGGGGTTTTCCATCGGCATGGACGGCCACGATCGCGCCGCGGCATTCACCGCACTCGAGGCTGCGCTCGCGATCAGTCCGTCATCCGCGCTGACCTACATACTCGGCGCCGTCCTGCTCGGATGGGGCGGAGAGGCCGAGCGCGCCATCGAATGGAGCGAGCGCGGCATGCGGCTCAGCCCGTTCGACCCCTGGGCCTTCGCGGCATTCGACGCCCAGGCGATGAGCCATCTGCTCTGCGGC
>DATEKY010000069.1:0-3097 GCA_035277225.1 Xanthobacteraceae bacterium | reverse complement strand
CGGCGGTCGACCCTCCCCTCAAGGGGGAGGGTAAAGAAGGAGAGGCCGGTGCACTCGGCACCCCCTCTCTTGTCGACTTCCTTGCCCGATGCGCGGCGGAGAAATCCTCGCGCCGGTCCCATGAATTGTCCGCTGGCGGCTGCAGCCCGGTCTTCGGCCCTTTCTCTTTCGTGCCGCCACCCGGCAGCGGCGCGTTCGCGCGCTTGGCCGGCTTGGCGGCGTCGCTCAGCCCGGTCTGCGAGCCGACACCAGCGGTTCCCTTGGCGATGCCGGGATTGAGCAGCTTTTCCAGATGCGGCGCGATCGGCGCCAGCGGCTCGCGCGCCGCCTTGGCACGGGTCGGGCGTGCCGGGTCCTTCGGCTTCTTCGAGTCGGGCGGTTTGGCCATGGCCCGAATATGGGACGGGGACTGCGGCGAGGAAAGGGCGCTGGGACGGGCGGGCGCCGCCCTGCGACGCCGCGTCGACAATCTAGGCCAGACTTTCTGGTTGCCAGCCGATGAGCAACTGTTGATTGTAGTATTGGCGGAAGACTTTCATCGGGAGGCTGCAATGCCGGATGCGGCAGACATGAAGTGGTTCAAGGACAACTTTCAGGCGGACGTAGAGGCCGCGATCGCGAATACGCCGTTCACCGTCGACCTTCTGGTCGCGATCGCCTGCCAGGAGACCGGCCATATCTGGTCGAGACTGCGCAAGAAGACGCCGGCGCTTTCGGTTGCCCAGATTCTCGAACTGTGCGTAGGCGACACGCTCGACGCACCCAAGCGCAGCGCCTTCCCGAAGAACAAGGCGGCCTTGCTCGCGAAGCCGAACGGTGCCGCGATGTTCACCATTGCCCGACAGGCGCTGGTGAAAATGGCGGCGCATATCCCAGGCTTTCCGGTGTCGAACCCGGACAAGTTCTGTCACGGCTACGGCATGTTCCAGTACGATCTGCAGTTCTTTCTGGTCGATCCCAACTACTTCCTGCAGCAACGCTACGTGAATTTCAGCGAAACGCTGCGCAAGTGCGTCGAGGAACTCACCTCGAAGGCCAAGAAGATCGGACTGTTCAACAAACCCTCGCTCACCGACATGGAATTGGCGGCGGTGGCGATCGCCTACAACACAGGTAACTTCAAGCCGAGCAAGGGTCTGCAGCAGGGCCATTTCAACGGGACCCGCTTTTACGGCGAGGAGATCTTCGACTTCATCCGCATCGCGCACACGGTAGCCGGCCCGGGATCGGCGCCGGCATTGGCGGGGCCGCCGCCCCACACCGCGATCGTGCCGCCGCCTTCGCCGGTCGAGGCGAGCGGGCCGTTCCTCGTCGTCGACACGCAGATCAGCCCATTGCGCGTGCGGACCGAGGCCAGGATCAGCGCGCCGCCGATGGCCAACGTGGTCGCGCAATTGCCGGACGGCCATCCGGTACGTGCCGTTACGGGCAACAAGGTGAAGAACTTCATCGAAATCGAGACGAGTCTCGCGGGCGCGCATATCCGCGGCTTTGCCTCGGCGGACTTCCTCAAGCCGGCCCCGAGCGTGCGCGAGATCCCGATCGTCGAGCCGGCGACGCAGGCGCCGACGAGCGGGGTCGTAGAGGTCTTCATGCCGCGGCCGGCGGGCCTCGTCACCAAGAGGACGGCGATAGCGGGCGCGCATTCGCTCAACGAACCCAACATGCCGACGCGCAAGGGCAGCTCACCCGCCGAACTGGTTGGGAGCATCAATGGAGTGATCGACTATCTCGACTCGCCGAAATCGACGCATAAACGCTACCTTCCGCGTAGCGGTCTCACCTTTTGCAACATCTATGCGCACGATTATTGCACCCTCTGCGGGGTGTACCTGCCGCGCGTGTGGTGGACGCCGGGAGCGATCGAAAAGCTGGCGCAAGGCCAGACCGTGAAGCCGCTGATCGGCAACACCATCTCCGAAATGCGTGCCAATGATCTGTTCCGGTGGCTGCGCGACTTCGGCCCGCGTTTCGGCTGGCGCCAGACTGGCACGCTGACGAAGCTGCAGCAGGAAGCGAACCAGGGTGCAATCTGTCTGATCGTGGCGCGGCGCAAGGAGGACGGAAAATCCGGTCATATCGTTGCAGTCGTTCCCGAGACCCCGTCTGACCGCGCCTTGCGCAACGCTGCAGGTGAAGTCACAAAGCCGTTGCAGAGTCAGGCGGGGGCAAGAAATTTCCGTCGCGACCAAAGCTCGCTCAATTGGTGGAAGGGTGACCAGTTCGCCGAGAGCGCTTTCTGGGTCCACGCATAGCGTCAGGCGAGTCGCCGGCGACGCGCGGATGCGCGTCGCCCGAAAGGCGGAAGCGCTGCATGACCCTCGGGCGATGTGCAGCGCTTTGCATCCGCATTATGATCGGCGCAACAATAGGTCACAGTAGGCCGTACGCGGCCGCACCAACCGGGGGGATCCTTGCGTCACTCATCGTTACCGACACGACGGCGCCTGCTCGAGGGCGCCGTCGCCGCACTCGCCGCCCCGTTCCTCGCCCGCTCCGCGCGCGCCCAGGCCTGGCCCGCGCGCCCGGTGCGCGTGATCATTCCGTATCCGGCCGGCGGCGGCGCAGACACCACCGGGCGCATTTTCTTCGCCCGGCTCGGCGAACTGTGGGGCCAGCAATTCGTCATCGACAACCGCGGCGGCGCGGGCGGCACGATCGCGGAGGCGATCGCGGCGAAAGCCGACCCGGATGGCTACACCATTCTCTACGACGCCACCGCGTTCTCGGTGAACCCGTTCCTCTACACCAAGCTCTCGTTCGACTACGGCAAGGACTTCCAGCCGGTGATCCTCACCACGCTGGTGCCGAACATCCTCGTGCTGAACAAGGATGTGCCGGCGAAAACCGTCGCGGATGTGATCGCGCTGGCGAAGGCCGCGCCCGACGGCCTCGACTTCGCGTCATCCGGCAACGGCACGGTGCAGCATTTGTCGCTGGAAATGTTCCGGCACATGACCGGCACGAAGATCAATCATATCCCGTATCGCGGCGGCGGCCCGGCGCTGAACGACGTCATGGGCGGGCAGGTGAAGTTCTTCTTCTCCAACGGCTCGGCGTCGGTCGGGCTGGTGCAGGCCGGCTCGGTGAAGGGCAT
>DATEKY010000068.1:0-2579 GCA_035277225.1 Xanthobacteraceae bacterium | reverse complement strand
TCTTCGGTCGCGATTTTCGATCGCGCGTATGCGGTGAGCGGGTTGACCTCGTCCTGCTCGGTGCGCGCGCTGGTGCTCGCCGCGCCATAGACGCTGCAGCTCGAAGCGAACACGAAGTTCTTCACGCCCTTCTGCGCCGCCATCTCGGCGAGGCGGATGCCGGCCTTGAAATTGATGTCCTCGGTGACGGCCTCGAACTTGTTTCCCATCGGGTCATTCGAGATCGCCGCGAGGTTGACGACCGCATCGACGCCGTCGAGCAGTTCCGCGGGAAAATCGCGGATGTCGCCGAAGTGCTGCGCCGTGATGACCGCTTCGGGCGCGGCGCGCGCCGGCGTCAGGCAATGCGCGAAATACTTCGCGTCGAAACCGATCAGCTCGGCCTCGGGATGCGTCCGGCGCAAATGGCGCGCGAGGATCGGGCCGACATAGCCCATATTGCCGGTAATCAGGATACGCATGCGAATGGCTTACCAGATCTTCCAGGGGGCCTTGCCCGACGCCCAGAGGTCTTCGAGGTAGCGGCGGTCGCGCAGGGTGTCCATGGGATGCCAAAAGCCGCCATGAAAGTAAACGCTGAGCTGGCCTTCCGCGGCGAGGCGTTCCATCGGTTCGCGTTCCCAAACCGTGCTGTCGCCGTCGATGTAGCGGCCGACCTGCGGCGAGAGCACGAAGAATCCGCCGTTGATCCAGCCGCCGTCGCCGACGGGCTTCTCCTGAAAGCCGGTGACGCGTGTTCCTTCGTGGCGGATCGCGCCGAAGCGGCCCGGCGGCTGCGTTGCCGTGACGGTCGCGAGCCGCTTCTCCTTGCGATGCAACGCGATCGTCGCGCGCACGTCGACATCGCCGACGCCGTCACCGTAGGTCACGCAGAACGCCTCGTCGTCTCCGATGTGCGGCAGGATGCGCTTGATGCGGCCGCCGATCTGCGTCTCCTCGCCGGTTTCGACCAGCGTGACCTTCCACGGCTCGGCGTTGGCCTGATGGACCTTCATGCTGTTGTCGCGCATGTCGAAGGTCACGTCGGACATGTGGAGGAAGTAGTTCGCGAAATACTCCTTGATGACGTAGCCCTTATAGCCGAGGCACACGATGAAATCCGTGATGCCGTGGGCATTGTAGATCTTCATGATGTGCCAGAGGATCGGCCGCCCGCCGATCTCGACCATCGGCTTGGGCCGCACATTGGTCTCTTCCGAGAGCCTCGTTCCGAGCCCTCCCGCCAGAATTGCAGCCTTCATCGAAAATCCCCGGCTCGGGCCAGGCGCGGCGCCCCCCGGCAGGCGATGTCCTAGACAGATTTATTCGGCCGTTCAATAGGCTAGGCGGAACACGGCACCCGCCCCGCGCGCGCGGAACCGCCCGCTGAAACGCAACCGGCCGCCGTCGCGGGGACGGCGGCCGATCGTCTTGTTTGACGCCTCAATGACTCACGTGTTCCAGAGCGCATCGTTGACGGGTGTGCGCCCTTCGTAGATTCCGTTGAGCAGGTAGTGGTCGAGCGGGTTGACGTGTCCCGCGGCGACGTCGGGATTGGCGGCGAGGTATCCGTTGGTGTCGAAGGCGGCGGAGGGATCGCGGCCTTCCTTCCAGCCGAAGTTCTCGTAGTGCCAGAGCGGGTTGACGCCGTCGGCCTTCACGTCGGCGTAGTGATCGAGGTAGCCGGCGGTATCGAACAAGGCGTTGGGATTGCGCCCCTCGTGCCAGCCGAAAGTGTTGTAGTGCCACAGCGCATCGACGCCGGCGGCGGCGACGTCGGGATTGTGGAACATGTAGTATTCGGCGTCGAAGCCGCCGACGAGGTTGCCGGCGCCCATCGAGGCGTAGGCCTGGCGGCCTTCGGCCTGGCCGAACTGCAGGAAGTGGGCGAGCGGGTCGACGCCGCCGGCCGCAACGTCGGGGTTGTGGATCAGATAGGCCTTGGTGTCGAAGTTCGGGCCCGGGTCGTCGCCCAGCTTCCAGCCGACGTTGTGGAAGTAGTCGAGCGGGCTCATGCCCGATTTGGCGATCTCGGCGCGATGCGCGCCGACATATGCGTCGGTGTCGAAGAAGGGGTTGGGATCGCGTCCCTCCTTCCATCCGCTGGTCCTGAAGTGCTCGAGCGCGTTCGCGCCGGCCTCGAACACATCGAGATTGTTGCGCATGTAGTAGAGGGTGTCGAACAGCGCATTGCCGTCGTCGAGGTTGACGGTGCCGTTGGCAAAGCGCAGGTGCTCGATCCCGGTGAGGGTATCGCTGCCGTCCGGGCCGGAGATCAGGATCCTGCTGCCGAGATCCTGCACCGCGTAGTCGCCAAGCCCGCGCGAGAACACGACCGTGTCGTCGCCGCTCGCGCCGTTGATGGTGTCGTTGCCGGGCCCCGAAGCGAAGGTGTCGTCGGCGTTGCTGCCGTTCATGGTGAGCGCGGCAATGACGCTGACCGGCGCGCCGGCGGACGCGTTGTTGGCCTCGTTGGCTTCCGCGATCGCACCGTCGTGGTCGGCGACCGCGAACACGTACCAGGAGCCTACGGTGGGCAGCGTGAGGGCGAAGCTGTCGCTGAACGACATGCCGGCGTTAAGGGCGGGCGTCGCGCGGGT
>DATEKY010000067.1:0-3626 GCA_035277225.1 Xanthobacteraceae bacterium | reverse complement strand
TTCGCCTACAACTCGTTCGACAATCGCATGATGTACGGGTTGATCGTGCTGTTGTTCATCATCGTCGGCACGATCAACACGGTGTTCGGGACGGTCGAGCGGAGGCTTTATGCCCGCGCAGGACGCTGAACTGCTGACCGTCGAGCCTGTTGTGCGCCGCGGCGACGCGCGCTCGCTCGACACCGCGCTGCTCATCGTCGCGCTGATCGCGCTGTGGCAGATCGGAACGCTGGTGCTCGGCAAGGATGCACTGCCGTCGCCCCTCGCGACCGTTTCGAAGCTCGCCGCCATCATGGGCGACGAGGATTTCCCGCGCCACGCCTGGGAAACCGCGCGCGCGTTCCTGACCGCGCTGGTCATCTCGCTCGCCGCCGGGCTGCTGATCGGGCTTGCGCTCGGCGCGCGCCGGCTCGCCGGCGAGGTCGCCGAACCGATGCTGACCGCGCTCTACTCGATCCCCAAGATCACGCTTTATCCCGTCATCCTGCTGCTGTTCGGGCTCGGCATCTCGGCCAAGATCGCGTTCGGCGTGATCCACGGCATCATTCCGGTGATCCTGTTCACCATGAACGCGGTGCGCAACATCCGCGTGGTCTATCTGCGGTCCGCGCGCGCGATGCGGCTGACCCTGGCGCAGACCGCCGGCACGATCATCATTCCGGCGGCGCTGCCAGAGATCGTGTCGGGCTTCCGCATCGGCTTCGCGCTCACCTTGCTCGGCACGCTGATCGGCGAGATGTTCGCCTCGCAGCGCGGCATCGGCTACATGCTGGTGAAGGCGATGGAAACCGGCGATACCGCAACCGTGATGTCGCTCGCGCTGCTGCTGGTGGTGCTCGCGACCCTCGCGTCCGCAGCACTGCTCGCTCTCGACCGGCGCCTGCGCCGGCACGCAATCGCCACATGAGGACCTTACGATGACCAAAACAAGACTGAAGACCGTTCTGCAAGGCGGCACGTTCGTCATCGCGCCCGGCGTGTTCGACATGTTTTCGGCGCGGGTCGCCGACCGCGTCGGCTTCCATGCGCTCTACATGACCGGTTATGGCGTCTCCGGCTCGTATCTCGGCGTCGCCGACGCCGGCCTCGTGACCTATCGCGACATGGTCGAGCGCGCGCGCACCATCGCGGACGGCACCGGCGTTCCTTTGATTGCTGACGCCGACACCGGTTTCGGCGGACTGATCAACGTGCGGCAGACCGTGCGGGGCTACGAGGCGGCGGGCGTGCAGGCGATCCAGATCGAGGACCAGGAGATGCCGAAGAAGTGCGGCCACACGCCGAACCGGCGCGTGATCGCGTCGGCCGACATGTGCCGCAAGATCGAGGTCGCGGTCGACGCGCGCGAGCGCGCCGACACGCTGATCATCGCGCGCACCGATGCGCGGACCGGATTGGGCCTCGACGAGGCGATCCGGCGCGGGCAGGAGTATGCCAAAGCCGGCGCCGACATCGTGTTCGTCGAGGCGCCGGAGAGCGAGGACGAGTTCAAGCGGGTCGGCGAGAAGGTCGACTGCTGGCTGCTCGCCAACATGGTGCCGACCGGCAAGTCGCCGGTGGTCTCGGCCGACAACCTGAAAAGCTACGGCTTCAACATCGCGATCTATCCCTCCGCCGGCATGTCGGTCGTCTGTGCCGCGCTGGAGGCGAGCTACGGGTACCTGAAGAAGAAGGGCTCCACCGACGGCTCGCCGGTGCCGGCCTACACCATGGCGCAGCTCCACGAGCTGACCGGCTTCCTGGACGTGTGGGAGTTCGAGAAGAGGTTCGCGGAGGCCTAGATCGTCCGTCTACGTCTGCTTCTCGGTGAAGCGGACACCGGCGATCAGTGCAAGCTGCCACACCTTGCTGCACAGCCGTCGATCGCTGCCGTCCGGCGACATGGACAGCAAGACATATTGCGGCAGGGTCGCCTCGTTGAACAGCTCGAGGCGCGCTCCGGATTTGGAGAGATCGCGGACGGAGCACGGCCACAGGAAGTTTCCGTCCTTGTCATAGATGCTGGCGGGCGCGGTGAGCGCTTCGCGCGGCTCCTTGCGGCGGTCCTCGGGTTCGGCGGTAGCGGGATCGGGATCCCCGTTCACGCCCGTGGTGTCGGCCTCCGGGGCGACCTGCAGCGTGTAGGTCTTGGTCTGGTCGCAGTTGTCGCAATGATAAGTGTGCTTCGCCAGCTGGGGCGCAGCCGGGTGCGGCATGATGACGGCCAGCACCATGTCCTTGCCGCACATCGGGCATGGCACGGCCGTCGCGCTGGTCACGACCTCGAGCATCCGGGCATCCTGCGCCGCGGGTATTAACAACCCGTGCATCTTGTCCGGGAGGAGGGCGGGGCGGCCGAGCAGAACCTCAATGGCGGCCCGCCCTCAACGGATATCCTTGACGGCGACACCGAACCGTTCCGCGTAGAGGCCGAGCGTGCGCTCCCAGGCCGGACGCGCGAGGGCGCGCGCGTAGTAGTCCGTCAGGCGCGGATACGCGGCCATGAGATCGGTCTTGCGGATATCCCGCAACACCGTGGCCAGCAGGATGTCGGCGACGGTGAATTCCGCACAGGCGATCCATTCGCGGCCATCGAGGCGGCGCTCCAGTCCGCCGAGACACCGGTTTGCCAGCTTGAGCCAGAGCGCGCGCCCGTCGTCGGTCAGGCCGGCGACATCGCCGAGCGAGATGAGCGCGAGCGGCATCTCGACGGTGTTGAGCGCGGCGAAGCACCACTGCGTCACGCGCATCCGCCCCTGGAAGTCTGAGGGGATCAGCTTGCCGGCCTTTTCCGCGATGTAGAGCGCGGCGGCGCCGGACTCCGCGACGACGAAGCCGTCATCGTCGATCGCCGGCGCCTGATGAAACGGGCTGATCTTGCTGTAGCCCGCGCTGTCGAGCTCGCCCGCGGTGTGATCGAGCCCATGGACGCGGTAGGGCAGGCCGGTCTCCTGCAGCGCCCACTCGATGCGCAGATCCTTGGTTTCGCCGATGCCGGCCGCGAAGATCCGGCGAAAGCCGTAGAGCGTGATCATGCTGCGTTCCATCATTGGGAGTTTCGAGCGCTGTACATCGCGCACGAAGTCGGTTTGGAGAAAGATGCGCACTGGCACCCGCAGTGTGACGAGGCAGCCAACCAGGGCGGCCTTCTTTTAGCGGAAGCTGTGAATGACCTCGATGGGGCCCACGATGGCAGCGTTGAAGGCGTCCAAATCTTCGGCCGGAATCCAATATTCCTGATGAGCGAAGCCGCCGGCTTCCTTAACGTCGTATTGGCGTATGAAGCTTTGTTTCACTTCGAACTTGGTCACATAGCCGGAGCCGCTCGCCGGAACGTTCCAGTCGCGCGCAATCTTGATGGCGTATGCTTCGCTGAGAACGGGATAGAAGATTGGTTGGTGCAGCAGGCGGGGAGGAAAGGCGCGCATACCGCTTTGGCGGATCAACTCAAGCTCCTCTGGGCCAACCGGGCGCCAGAGGATGACGGTGCCTTCAACAACCGTCATCTGGGCGGCGTTGGCGGGGGAGGGCTGGCTGGGGAACCTGGACCCTAACTGCTACATCTGAAACAGCAGAAAATTCAATAACCAATGCGATTTCATGCACTTGCGCTTCGTCAACTGTTACGACTAGATGCTACGGACTCC
>DATEKY010000066.1:0-2787 GCA_035277225.1 Xanthobacteraceae bacterium | reverse complement strand
CACCACGACGAACACGCGGTCGACCAAGACGGGCGAGAGCCCGGCGGAAGGCTCGTCCAGCATCAACAGCCGCGGGCGGCGCACCAGGCCCTGCGCGACCGCCAGCATCTGCTGCTGACCGCCGGAGAGGGCCACCGCGCGCGCGTGGCGCTTCGCGGCAATCTCGGGAAAGTAGCCGAGCGCCTCCTCGACGCGGGCTGCGCGCTCGCCGCGCGGCAGGTCGTAGGCTGCGAGCAGCAAATTGTCGGAGACCGTGAGCTGCGTGAAAATCCGATGCCCCTCGATCACATGCACGAGTCCGGCCTGCACGGTGTCGCGCGGACCGGCGCCCGCCAAGTCGCGCCCGCCGAAGGAGAGGGTGCCCGACCACGGCAGCAGACCCGACACGGCGCGCAGCAGCGTGGTCTTGCCGGCGCCGTTCGGCCCGAGCAGCGCCACCACCTCGCTCGCAGCCACCGTGAGGTCGACGCCGCGCAGCACGCCGATCTTGCCGTAGCCGGTGGACAGCGAAGCGACGCGCAGCAGCGGCTCACCCGCCGAGATAGGCATTGACCACCTCCCGGTGCGAACGGATGTCGGCCGGCGTCCCCTCGGCGAGCTTCCTGCCGAGATTGAGCACGGTCACGTGGTGGCAAATGTCGAAGATCAGATCGGCGTGGTGCTCGACCAGCAGCACGCCGGTGCCGGTCTGCGCGACCGCGGAGAGCAGCGCGCCGAGCCGCCTGATCTCTTCGGCCGAGAGGCCGGCCGCAGGCTCGTCGAGCAGCAGGAAGGCGGGGCGCAGCATCAGCGCGCGCGCGATCTCGACGAAGCGCAATTCGCTGTGCTGCAGCCGGTCGGCGCGCACGGCGGCGAGTTGCTCGAGCCCGACGGTGGCGAGCGCGAGCATCGCGGTCTCGCGCAGCATCGCCTCGTCGCGGCGATGGCGCGGCAGCGACAGCAGCGATTCGGCAAAGGTGCCGCGGCCCTCGATGGTGCCGCCGATCATGACGTTGTCGAGCACCGAGGCCTCACCGACCAGGCGCGGGGTCTGGAACGTGCGCGCGATGCGGTGGCGCGCACGCGTGTGGCGCACGAGCGGGGGCAGCGTGACGCCGTCGAGGCGCGCTGTGCCGCGCTGCGGCGCGTAGTAGCCGGAGATTACGTTCAGCGCCGTGGTCTTGCCACTGCCGTTCGGGCCGATCAGCCCATGCACCTGCCCGGAGCGGATTTCGAGGTCGAGGCCGTCGATCGCGCGCACGCCGCCGAAGCTCAGCGCCACCTGCTCGAGCCGCAGCGTGCCGCGATCGGCGTTCTGCCCGAGCAGGCGCGCGAGCAGGTCGGGACGCGGGACGATCGCGCGGTTGCTCTGCAACGGGCGGCGGTTCTTGAAGTCGAGCAGGTCGGCGATGCCGCCGGGGATCGCCAGCACGATCACGAGCAGCAGCACGGCGTAGAGGAAGGTCGACCACGCGACCAGCGGCGCGGCGAATTCGGGCAGCACGGTGAGCAGGATCGTGCCGAGCAGCGGCCCGAGGATCGAGCCGCGCCCGCCGATCAGGATCGCGATGAAGAACAGCACCGACAGCTCGATCGTGAACGCGTCCGGCGTGATGTAGGACTGCAGCGATGCGAACAGGCCGCCCGCGATGCCGGCGACCGCGCCGCTGAAGATGAACACGGTCACCAGCAGCGAAGGTTTGTAGATGCCGCTCGCTTCCGCCGCCACCTCGGCGTCGCGGATCGCGGTCAACGCGCGGCCGAAGCGGCTCGCCGCGATGTTGGCCGTCATCCAGGTGCAGATGCCGGCGAGGGCGAAGCAGAAATAATAGAAGCCCCACTGGGTATCGAACGGCGGCGGAAACACCGGGCCGGGCACGCCGACCCCGCCGCCGGTCACGCTCTGCCAGGCGAGCGCGATCTGCGTGACGATGGTGGCAAAGCCGAGCGTCGTGATGGCGAAATAGAAGGTGCGCAGCCGCAGCGCCGGCAGGCCGACGATCACGCCGAACACCGCGCCCGCCGCGCCCGCGATCGCGAGCGCCAGATAGGGATGCAGCGGCGGCGTGGCGTTGCCGGCGGCGAGCACGCTGGTGGTGTAGGCGCCCAGCGTCAGCAGCGCGACCCAGCCGATCGCGAGCTGGCCGGCGAATCCCACCAGGAGGTTGAGCCCGGAGACGAGCACCCAGTAGACGCAGGCGCGCTGCGCGATCACGCCCCAGTAACCGCCGGCGAACAGTGGCAGCGCGAGGCCGACGGCGAGCAGAATGAGAAACGGCAGGGCATGGCTGAGCGCGGGCGAGCCGAACAGGCCCGCGCTCCTCGACGTCGGTTGTGCGGTGGATGCGTCGGTCATACGCGCCGCTGCGTCGAAGCGCCGGCAAGCCCGTCGGGGAACGCCAGCAGGACGAAGATGAAGGCGGTGAAGACCGCGACCGAGGCGAAGATGCCGCCGACGAGGAAATTCGCCGCCTGCTGGAACAGGCCGAGGATCAGGCCGGCGACCACCGCGCCACGGTTGTTGCCCATCCCGCCGAGCGCCACGGGCACGAAGCCATAGAAGGTCAGCAGCGGCGCGTTGGCGAAGAAGGCGAGCAGCAATTGCCCGCCCGCGAAGCCCGCGAGCGCCCCGATCACGCCCGCAAGCGCGAAGCTTGCCATGCGCAAGTTGCGCTCGGGCAGGCCGAGCGCACGCGCCGCGTAATTGTCCTCGGCGATCGCCAGGAAGGCGTGGCCGACGAGCGTGTGGCGATAGAGCAGCTCCAGCCCGACGATGGTGATCACGCAGGCCGCCATCGGCAGCCAGAA
>DATEKY010000065.1:0-62823 GCA_035277225.1 Xanthobacteraceae bacterium | reverse complement strand
GGTGGGGGGCCCGCCTTGGGCCCCCTTCGGCGCCTCGTAGTTCTGCAGCCCCGCGCGCAGCTGGCTTTCCGAATCCAGGAAGAACGTGGCACCGGTCGCCACTTGCTCGCCTTCCTTCACGCCTTCGAGGATCTCGATGCGGTCTCCGAGGTTCCTCCCGACCTTCACTGGCCGCGGCGTGAAGTAGCCGTCGCCCTGAGCGACGAACACCACCTTGTCGGACCCGGAATCCAGGAGCGCATTCGACGGAACCGTGAGACCCATGGCCTCCGTGCCTTGGATCTCCACGTTCGAGTACATCCCTGGCTTCAACCGCCCCCGCGGGTTCGCAAACTGAAATCGCACTTTGACGGTTCGCGTGTTCTCTTCGACAAATGGGTAAATGTAGATAGCGCGACCGTCGAACGATTCGCCGGGATACGCATCGAGTGTCACCTTGGCTCGCTGTCCCACGCGCGCCAGCGCCATCTCCTGCTCGTACACGTCCGCTTCCACCCAGACGACCGACAGGTTCGCGACCTTGTAGAGCATCTGCCCGGGCATCACGTGCATGCCCTGCAACGCTTGCTTTTCGATGACGAATCCGGAGGCGGGCGACCGAAATACGACCACCTCCGGCGCCTGACGCTTCTCCTCGAGTGCGCGGATCTCTTCCTCGGGGAGATTCCAGAGCGCAAGACGCTGCCGTGCCGACGCGACGAGCTGTTCTGCGCGCTCGCGTGCCTCGGGAATCACCGAGCTCTGCATCTGATCGCGGGTTTTCAACGCCAGCAGATACTCGTGCTGCGTCGCGAGCAGGTCCGGACTGTAGAGGGTGAAGAGTGGCTGTCCTCTTTGAATCGGCTGACCGGTGTAGTCGACGTACAGATCGCGAATCCAGCCTTCGAGCCTCAGATTGACGTCGGCGAGGCTCGTCTCGTCGTACCGGACGACGCCGACCGTGCGGAGCGTGTGTCGCATCGGTTCGCGCGTGACGGGCGCCGTTCTGACGCCGATCAACTGCTGGCGGCGTGGATCGATCGAGACGTCGCCTCGTGCAGGCGCAACCGGCTCACCAGCTTTCGGCGGTGTTCCGCTGGCTGGCATGTCCGCCATGGGTGGCTGTCCCGGAGCGTCACCTTGTGCGGCGGGTTTCTGACCGCCGCGGGCACGGATCGCATACACGCCGACAGCGAGCACCACCAGGACGGCAACGATCGCGGCGGATAGTTGCAGCACGCGTCTCATGTCACTGTCCTCCCTTAGCGACCATGGTCGTCGTCCCTGGGGGCAGGTCGGCTCCGACTGCGCGCTCGAGGTCCGCGAGCGCCTGAGTGAAGTCGCTGAGCGCGCGGAAGTAGTCCAAGTTCACGTCGAGCAGGACACGCTCGTTGTCTATCAATGCCTGGAAGTCCACCCGATCGGTCTGATACGCGACGCGCGACACCTCGAGCGTCTGCTGCGACTGTGGTCTGATCGTCGTGCGTAAGAGGGCGGCGCGGTCTTGCGCGGACCTCGCCCGGATATAGGCTTCCTGCACGGAGAGGCGGACCATGTTTTCCATGGCTTGGGAGCGAGCCTTCGCTGCGTGAATGCTCGCCGTCTGTTCAGCCACTCGCGCGTCGATCTTTCCGCGCGACCACGGCGCCTTCGGCCATGTGATCGCAAGACGGGCGGTCCAGGCATCGCTCATCCGGGGCACCAGCATGTAGCCGCCTTGCACTGAAAAGTCCGGCTTGTAGTCCGCCTGCACCAATGCGAGTTCTGCCTCGGCCCGCTCCACTTCGAGCTTCGTTCTCTGCAGCTCGGGCTGACCGTCGAGTGCCAGCCGCTGCAGGTCCGCGGTCGTCGGGAGCACCATCTCTTCCCGCGGCTCGATCAGCGGTCCAATCGGTGTATCCGGCGCGCGATTGAGCAGCACATTCAACCGCGCGCTGGCCAGTTGTGCCTGCTCGTCGAACGAGATGATGTCGTTGTGAAGCCTGGACAGCTCGAGGACTGGTTTCAGCACGTCCTGTTGAGAGATTCGGCCGGTCGTGTACTTTGCTTGCGAAATGTCGGCGATCTGTCGAAGCAATTCCACACTCTCGAGGTGGACCTGAATGGCCTTACGCGCGATGTACAGCGAGGCGTAGTACTGCTTGATCTGGTTGACGACATCGCGCGCGCGAATCGCGATGTCGCTCTCGGCCAGCGAAACGTCCTTTTGTGAGACAGCGGCGCGCAGGTCGCGCTTGCCGCGCCCCGGCAAATCCTGCGTGACCATGAACATGTACATGTTCGTGTCCGCGGGATTGATCGAGTTGAACGGCCACTGCCACACCTGCGCTTCAGCCATGGGTGGCGTGAGGGACCGCTCCTGGATTGGGCGCTGGCGGACTACCTCCACCTGCTGACGAAGGGCAATCAGCTCCGGATTCCTCTCAACAGCGTCGCGCAGCAGATCGGACAACGAGACCGGTGGCCCAGTTGGCTGCGCCTCGGCGTGCGTGATCGAAGGCAGTTGCGGGATCTGCCCTGGCGGAGCTTGAGCCCACGCACGGCCAGGCGCTGCTGAGAAGGCAGCGGCAACTGCGAGAGAAATGAACCCGGGCAGCCCGAAAGGGCTACGCATCCGACCTGCTGCTGTGTGAAGCATGAGCCACCAACACTCGTCATGGCGCGCGCACGCGCACCTGCATTGCCCGCGAACACATGCGGGCAGACACACGACGACTGTCAGTGACTAGACGAGGAAGACCGAGAGGAGCAGATGCCTGGGAACGGGAGGTGAAGGAATTGGTGCGACCGTCCGCCAGCCGTCACTGAGCACCAGCGCGGGAACAAGTGCGGGAAGAACTGTCCCGGTTCCCAGCACTGCACTCGAAATCGAAGCGACGTTCGTCGGGCTGGATTGATTGGAGCTGTCGCGCTCGGACGAGGCGCAGCAACTGTCGGCCTGCGCCTGGCTGACCGAGTGCTGCGACGGTTCGTTGCCTGATTCGCCCTTGTGCATGGGGCACGGCCCCTCACCAGAGCAGCACTCCATGCGGGCTTCCGGAGTCGGCAACCAGCCCGCGCAGATCGCGGCATTGCCTGCCGACACGAGCACGGCCAGCATCACGGCAACGAGACGCCCAGTGGCGGTCACCACGTCTTTAGAATGCTAGACAACATGGCCGGTGTCAACTCAGGCCCGGAAGACGGTCGTGCAGTTACGTGCGGAGGAGACGCGATGGGCCGTGCTATCCTCTCAAGGATGCGGTGGTGGCGCCACAGCTTGCTCGCCCGTATGGTCGCAACGGTCATCCTGATTTGGACGGCTGCTGACCTGACCAACGCGAGTCTGTGTGCGCTCGATAGCGATGAGCTCGGTTCCGCCTACGCCGCAGATCTCTCAAGCACGCTTAGCAGCGGTACTTCTGATCGCGCGCCTTCCCAACCCGGTCCTCACATTGACGACTGCTTCTGCTGTTCACACTGTGTAGATGTGCAGGTGCTTGTCCCCGGTGTGATTGCCCAACCGATTGTCCGACGAGTTCCGCTGCGCGATATCGCTGTTCCTGACGGCTTCGGTTTCCCGCTCTACCACCCTCCGCTCGCCTAGCTCCAGCCCGACACATATAGCCGCGTAGGCGTTTGCCTGCGGCTGTCAACTCGTGTACGCGGTCGCGAGTCGTCGCCGATCGCCGTTCAGTGCTGGAGTGTTCCATGTCGCGTGTACTGCTGTCGTGTGTCCTATGCCTGACGGCTACCGCCGTCTACGGGCAGGACCTGGTGATCCCGGCTCGACTGAGCCTGGAAGACGCGCTGCGTTTGGCCACCGAACGCAATCCGAATCTTGCCGCCGCCCGCAATAGCGTCGAAATTGCCACGGCTGGGCGGATCGACGCCGGGCTGCGTCCGAACCCGGCGTTTACCTTCGAGTCGGGAAGTTACCCGCTGTTCGAGTCGCCGCGTCCATCGTTCATCGGCAACCAGGAGATGACGCTGCGGCTCGATCAGGAGATCGAGCTGGCGGGACGACGACGGTTGCGCACTCAGGCGGCGGAGACCGGAGTGTCGGCGGCGGAAGCAAGCTTCGATGATCAGCGGCGCCGTGTGGACTTCGAAGTCCGGCGCGCGTACTTCACGGTGGTGCTCGCCAAGGCGGATATCGATGTGTCTCAAGCCGCGCTCGAGGAGATCAATCGCGTAATCGGGTTGAATCGGGCGCGGTATGAGCAAGGCGAAATCTCTGGTGGCGAATTGCGCCGCGTGCAGGTCGAGCGGCTGAAGTTCGTCGATGACGTCTTCGCGGCGCAGTTGGCGCTGAAGAATGCGAGGAGCGCGCTGCTCGCGTTGTTCAACGCGCCGAATCTAAATGCAGAGTTCGACGTCACCGAACCGTTGAGCATTCCGGCGCCGGCAGCCGGCGCCGGACCAGCGCCCTTGGATCCGGCTTCGTTACGAGCGCAGGCGCTGTCGTCGAGGCCGGATCTACTGGCCGCCCAGCGGACCGTTCAACGCGCGGACACCGAAACATCGCTCCAACGAGCCCTCCGAACACCCAACATCACCGTCGGCGGCGGCTATCGTCGCGATTTCGGTTCCGACGGCGTGGTATTCGGCGTCACCGTGCCCTTGCCCTTCTCGAACCGCAATCAGGGTGGGCTAGCGCGCGCCGAGGCCGAACGACGGCAAGCAGCCAACGTGGCTGCGGCTACGGCTGTCAGCGTCTCGCTCGATGTACAGCAGGCGATCAACGCCGTCGATGTCTCACGAGCACGTGTCCAGTACATCGAGGGCGAGTACCTGACACCGGCACGCGAGTCGCGCGACATCGTCCTGGCGGCCTACCGGCTCGGGACGGCTGACTTGATCGATTTCCTCGACGCTCAGCGGGCCTTCCGCGATACCGCTCGGACATACAACCGCGCGCTTTATGACCAGCGCGTCAGCCTTTTTCAGCTTTCGGCTGCAACTGGCGTGGCCGGCTCCTCCAGGTGACGTCATGAATGAATTGAACGCAGAGACCAATCGAACGGGGCGCTCCCTCCCAACCCTACTGTTCGTCCTAGCGGTGGGGATTGCCGTTGGCGGAGGCGCGGTATGGCTGATGAGCAGCCGGGCGCCGCAAGCGCCTGCCACTGCAGAACACGCTCGCGAGCTGCCGGCCGGGACCGTCGAAGTTCCAGAGGCGGCTCAGAAGAATGCGAGTGTCGAGAGCGCACCGGTTTCGACGACGCGAGTACCGGGAACGCTCGAGGTGACGGGGATCGTGACGCCAGACGAATCGCGCGTCGCGCACATCCGGCCCCTTGCGCGTGGCGTCGTTGAGCGGGTGGCCGTGAGTCTTGGGAGTCGCGTTGGTTCCGGCCAGGCTCTCCTCACCTACGACAACATCGAGTTAGGGCAGCTCGTTGGAGAGTATCTGTCGGAGCAGGCGGGCCTTCGTCAGGCGCAGACCGACCGTGAGGTCAAACGCACGTCGCTCGACCGAGCCGAAGCCCTGATTAAGATCGAGGCGATCGCGCAACGGGAACTCGACCTTCGTCGGGCGGAGTTCCGCAACGCTGAAGCGTCTGTCGCCAGTGCTCAGGCCCGGTCAGCGCGAGTCGAAGAACAGTTGCACCGTTTTGGTCTGACGGATGCCGATCTGCGTGCGCTGAGGCCAGACGCCAGCGAGGCGCCTCACCGGGACGCCTCCCACAGCACGCTCCGCGCCCCGTTCGCCGGAGTGATTACGAAGTTCGATGTGGCGTCCGGTGAAGTCGTGGAGCCTGACAAAGAGCTCTTCACCGTCGCCGACATGTCCACCGTCTGGGTGCTGGCGGACGTGTACGAAAAAGATCTCACGAAAATCGCGCGCCAAGGTGCCGTCTCGATCAAGGTCGACGCCTACCCCGATCGAGTGTTTAGAGGCCAGATCACTCACGTCAGTGACGTGATCGACCCGACCACTCGCTCCGCCAAGGTGCGATGCGTCGTCGAGAACCGCGATGGAGCCCTCAAGCTGGACATGTTCGCCAAGGTGACGCTGGCAGCAGGCGAGGAGCGCGACGCTATCGCCGTCCCCGTGGACGCGGTTCAGCAGGTCGATGGCCAATCGATCGTGTTCGTGCGACAGAGTCCCACGAGATTCGAGCGCCGGATCGTTCAACTAGGCCGGCGGTCCGGTGATGTCGTGGAGGTGTTGAGCGGCCTCACCGACGGACAGACGGTGGTCGGCAAAGGCAGCTTCTATCTCAAGACCGCGCTCTTGCGCGAGCGCATTGGCGACGAGCACTGAGGACCACCATGCACAGGCTCATCGATCTCTCGCTGCGCAACAAATTTCTCGTCTTGATCCTCACGGCCGTGATGGTCGGCGTGGGGATCTACTCGATGCTTCGTCTGCCGATCGACGCAGTGCCCGACGTGACACCGAATCAGGTCCTGGTGCTCACCCAGGCACCAGGGCTGGGCCCGGTCGAAGTCGAACGATTCATCACGTTCCCGGTCGAAACCGCGATGAGCGGCCTGCCGGGCATTACTGACATTCGATCCATTTCCCGGTTCGGTTTGTCGTCGGTCTACATCTACTTCGAAGAAGGCATGGACCTGTATTTCGTCAGGCGCCTCGTGATGGAGCGCCTGCCGGAAGCCCGCGAGGCCATACCCGCCGGCCTCGGCACCCCGACGATGGGGCCGATCAGCACTGGGCTGGGCGAGATCTTTCAGTTCGAGGTACGGGGCAAGGGCAAGTCGTTGATGGACCTGCGAAGCGTTCTCGAATGGGACATCGCCTTCCGACTGCGGTCAGTCCCAGGTGTCGTCGAGGTCAACTCCTACGGCGGCGAAATGAAAACGTACGAGGTCCAGATCGATCCGGACAAGCTCGTTTCGTACAAGGTGCCCTTGGATACGGTCTTCGAAGCGCTTGAGCGCAACAACGCGAACGCCGGCGGCGCCTATATCGAGCGCGCGCAAGAACAGTACGTCATCCGCGGTGAGGGCCTGGTCGAACGCGTGAACGACATCGACAACATCGTCGTCAGCGCCGCAGCCGACGGAACGCCAGTGTACATCCGCAATTTGGGCCAGACCGTGCTGGCACCGCAGGTGCGGCAGGGCGCCGTCACTCGAGACGGCGACGGAGAGACTGTCACCGGCGTCGTGATGATGTTGATGGGTGAAAACTCCCGCGTGGTCGCCGCGCGCGTGCGTGACGCGCTTGACGCCATCAAACCGAGCCTGCCTGAAGGCGTCACGATCGAGACGTACTACGACCGCACCCAGCTCGTTCAAAAGACGATCGCGACGGTTCGCAAGAACTTGATCGAAGGTGGCGTTCTGGTCGTCGCCGTGCTGCTCTTGCTGCTCGGCAACGTGCGCGGCGGGCTCGTCGTGGCGTCGGCCATTCCTCTGTCGATGTTGTTCGCCTTCACGGGCATGGTCCAGGCGGGGCTCTCCGGCAACCTGATGAGTCTCGGCGCCATCGACTTCGGACTGATCGTGGACGGGTCAGTGGTGATGATCGAGAACATCGTCCGACGACTTGGCGAAGCCAAAGGATCGGTGTCGCGCGAGGAAGTCGTGCGCGAAGCCGGCAAGGAAGTCGCACGGCCGATCTTCTTCGCGGTGTTGATCATCATCATCGTGTACTTGCCGATCCTCACCTTGCAGGGCGTCGAGGGCAAGATGTTCCGGCCGATGGCGCTGACTGTCGTGTTCGCGCTCATTGGGTCACTGATCCTTGCGCTCACGCTGATGCCGGTCCTCGCCACGCTCGCGTTCCGGAAACACACAGAGGAACGCGAGCCCCGTCTCGTGCATTGGCTCAAAGCACAGTATCGCCCGCTACTTGGCTGGACTTTGGGACACCCACGTCTCACCGGCGGCGTGGCGGCGGGGGTGTTCGTACTGTCGTTGGGGCTCATCCCGTTCATGGGGTCGGAATTCATTCCTCGTTTGGACGAAGGTGCGATTGCGGTCCAAGCGTGGCGTCTTCCGAGCGTCGCGCTGACGGAATCGGTCAAGAGCACGACCATGATCGAGAAGACGCTGCGGACATTTCCAGAAGTCGTCACGGTCGTGTCGCGCACGGGTGTCGCGGAGATCCCTACCGATCCCATGGGCGTGGAGACCAGCGATATTTACGTGATTCTCAAAGACCACAGTGAATGGACGACGGCTCGCACACGGGAAGGGCTGATCGACAAGTTCAACGAGGCCCTGGAGGAGCAAGTGCCTGGGAACGTCTTCAGCTATTCACAGCCGATTGAACTGCGTGTGCAGGAGTTGATCGCCGGTGTCCGCTCGGATGTCGCGATCACGGTCTTTGGTGAAGACCTCGACCAATTGCGGCGTGTGGGCACTGAGATCGTCAGCGTCGTCAACCAGATTCCCGGCGCGGCTGACGTCAAACTCGAACAGACGGCAGGCTTGCCGTACCTCCGCATGCGCATCCGTCGGGACGAGATCGCTCGCTACGGTATCAACGCGTCACAAGTCCTGGATGCCGTGCGCACGATGGGAGGGCGACCCGTCGGCGAGGTGCTGGAGGGTCAACGGCGCTTTCTGATGCAGGTGCGCTTTACCAGCGAGCACCGATCGAATGTTGAAGCGATCGGCAACATCAAGGTCGCTGATTCGCGCGGACGCATGATTCCCCTCTCGCAACTGGCGGACATCATCCTGGAGGACGGTCCCGCCCAGATCAGCCGAGAGAATATCCACCGGAAGATCAGTATCGAGGCCAATGTCCGCGGACGCGACTTGGGGAGTTTCATTGCGGCGGTCCAGCAGACCGTCGGACAGCGCGTTCGCATGCCCGAGGGGTACTACGTCGAGTATGGAGGACAGTTCGAGAACCTACAGCGGGCGTCGCAGCGACTGGCGCTGGTGGTCCCGCTCGCGTTGTTCTTGATCTTCGTGTTGCTCTATACGACGTTCAACGCGATTAAGCCGGCTATCCTCATCTACTTCAACATCCCCATCGCCGCTACCGGTGGACTTGTGGCGCTGTTTCTCCGCGGCATGCCGTTCAGCATCTCTGCGGGCGTCGGATTCATCGCGCTGTTCGGCGTCGCCGTGCTCAATGGCGTGGTGATGGTGTCCTACTTCCGGGAATTGCGGGAGCAGGGTCTGTCGATCGACGACACGGTGCGTCAGGGCGCGGAACTTCGCCTCCGCCCCGTCCTAATGACGGCGCTGGTCGCCGGTCTCGGATTCATTCCTATGGCCCTGTCGACGAGCGCAGGCGCCGAGGTACAGCAACCGTTGGCGACTGTTGTTATCGGCGGCCTGATGACGTCGACCACATTGACGTTGCTCGTCCTGCCTGCCTTGTATCGCTGGTTCGAGCGAGAACGACCCGAGGTGGAACTGTGATGTACGAAGTCAAATCGATTATTCGACCCGAACGCGTCGCGGCCGTCGTGCACGCGCTTCACGACATCCCTGACGTTCCGGGAGTCACCGTCTCCGTCGTGCGTGGCTTCGGAAGGCGCGCATCGACATCTCCAGCCAGCGGCATTGAATACGGAGAGACCGAGATGGCGAAATTGGAAACCGTCGTTCCGAAGACGCTGCTTCAACGAGTCGTCGAGACGGTTCAGGAGCTCGCAGCGACCGGTCGGCCAGGCGATGGCAAAGTCTTCATCAGCCGAGTCGATGAGGCTATCAAGATTCGCTCCGGAACACGCGGCGCGGACGCGCTCTAAGTGCAGAGGCTACGACCTATGGCTGATGCGCAGTTCTCACTCGATCTGCTGTTGCCCGACCTGCCGGATGCGCAAGATGCGTGCGTCAGCCGCCTCCGGGGGTTGGTGGCCGCTCAGGATGGCGTGTCACTGGCTCATGCGACGACGGATGGTCGATCGATCTGCATTCACTTCGATCCTGGACGGATCACGTTGAGCGAAGTCGAACGACTCGTGAAGGCCGCCGGGGCCGACCTCGCGCGCCAGTACGGTCACGTGTCGATTCCTCTCGAGGGCGCGATCGAAGAGGATGCGGGACGAGGCATCGAGGATCTCCTGCGGCAGCAGGCCGGAGTGATCGACGTGTCCGCGAGCGTCAGTGCGCGCCGGGTGCGGGTGGAATTCGACCGGCGCGTCATTGATGCCGACGCGGTCGGCCGGATAATCCAGGAAGCTGGCTACCGAGTCAGCCCACGTGCGCCGACCGGACTGGCGCCGTGGGTGGAATCGTACCGCCGAAATCGCGAGCTTGTCTGGAGTCTCTGTGCTGCGATGCTCCTGGCCCTCGCGTGGTCTGGCGAGCGGTTCCAAGGCTGGCCACCGGCGGCGTCGATGCCACTGTATGTGGCGGCGTACGTGTTCGGCGCGTGGGATCTTCTACAACACACGGCCGCGCGAGTGCGGCGCGGTGTGTTCACGTTCGACATCGACCTCCTGATGCTCGTTGCGGCGCTGGGCGCGGCGGCTTTGGGCGAGTGGGCCGAGGGCGCCTTCCTCCTGACGCTTTTTGCTTTCGCGCACGCGCTGGAGCACTACGCCATGGGCCGCGCACGCGGAGCGATTCGCGCGCTGAGCGAACTGGCGCCCGCCAGAGCACGCGTCCGACGAAACGGCTCGGACGTCGAAGTGCCAGTCGAACAGGTGCAGATTGGGGAGACCGTGCTCGTCCGTCCGGGCGACCGCATTCCGGTGGACGGTATGGTTGCTTCCGGAACGTCCGCCGTGAATCAGGCCCCTATGACGGGCGAGTCGGTGCCAGTAGACAAAGCGCGCGGAGATGAAGTGTTTGCGGGAACGGTGAATGGCGAAGGCGCGCTCGAGGTTCGCAGCACGAAAGCCGCAGGCGATCGAACTCTCGATCGCGTCATCAAGCTTGTCGAAGATGCTCAGACGGCGAAGGCGCCGACCCAACTCTTCACCGATCGGTTCGAACGAACCTTCGTGCCGCTGGTGCTGGCCGCAGCTGCATTGGTGATGACGGTGCCGCCTCTCGTGGGTTGGTCAACGTGGTCGTCGGCGGTTTACCGCGGTTTGGCACTGTTGGTTGCCGCGTCGCCGTGCGCGCTGGCGCTCGGAACACCTTCCGCGGTGCTGGCCGGCATCGCTCAGGCCGCACGTCGAGGCGTGCTCATCAAAGGCGGTGCACATCTAGAGAACCTCGGCACACTTAGAGCGGTGGCATTCGACAAGACTGGGACGTTGACGACGGGGCGACCTGAAGTGACCGATGCCGTTCCGCTGGATGCGGACACCGACGACACGTTGATTCAGGTGGCCGCGTCAGTGGAGCGCCAGTCGCAACATCCGTTGGCTCAAGCAGTCGTCCGTGCGGCTGAAGGCCGGGCCCTCGATCTCGTCGAAGCTGGCCCCCTCGAGAGCGTCACCGCGCGGGGCGTTCGCGCCAGCGTCAACGGAGAGCTTGTCGAGATCGGTAGCACTCGACTCTGGACCGATCGCGGTACGGCGATTCCAATGGCCATCGAGGTGAGCATCGATCGCCTTCAGAAAGCTGGTCGTAGCGTGATGATCGTCAAACAAGGATCGCAATGGCTGGGAGTTCTAGGCTTGGCGGACCAGCCTCGACCTGGTATTCGAACGGTGTTGGATCAATTGCGCACGCTCAAGCTTCGGCCGTTGGTCATGCTCACAGGCGACAACCGGGGCGTCGCCGATGCGACGGCCAAGGCTATTGGTATCGATGATGTTCGCGCGGACTTGCTGCCCGAGGACAAGGTCAAAGCAATTCGTGAACTCCTCCAGTCTCACGGCCGATTGGCAATGGTCGGAGACGGTGTGAACGATGCGCCGGCGCTTGCTCAGGCCACGGTCGGAATCGCGATGGGAGGCGCCGGGACCGCGGTCGCCCTCGAGACGGCCGACGTGGCGCTCATGGCGGACGATCTTGCGACACTGCCATTCGCGGTCGGTCTCTCGCGGCGGGCCGCACAGATCATCAAGCAGAACCTGATCCTGTCGATGGCCGTAATCGCCTTGTTGGCAATCGCAACGCTGGCGGGGCGTGCCGGCATCGGTACCGCCGTTCTGTTGCACGAGGGCAGCACGATGGTCGTTGTCGCGAACTCTTTGCGACTGTTGGCCTATAAGTAATGGCCACCGGCTGGAACGGTGGCTGACCAGATACCGCCAATAGTCGCAGCGGCAATCATCACGGGCTCTGAGTCACGAGGCCGCCGAGCGACGGCGCGATCAATCCTCGAAATTGTTCGTCTACGGCGTCCGGCGTCAACATGGGCGAGCTGTCGACCCACCAGTTCAAGACCAGCACGAACGTGGATGCAACGTGCTGAGCGACAAGGTCGACCGCGGTCTGTTGCGTCGACTTAGGGACCAGTCCAGCGAGATCGTCCGCGATCAGTTGTCTGAGAGCGTCTCCGAGGCGGGCGTGCATAACCAACCGACCTTCTCGCTTCATCTGTGGACCGGCTGCGTGCCGATGTTCGTCGATGTGCGTCAAGAGTGGCAGGCTGAACGAGAGTAGACGCTCGACTGCGGACAGAGACCGCGCCCCGTCGCGTGCTGACTGAAGGACTTCGTGGATGCCGCTCTCGAGCAGGTCGTCCTTGTCTCGAAAGTGTGTATAGAACGTCGATCTACCGACGTTCGCGCGATTGAGGATCTCCTTCACTGCGATAGCGGAATACGGCTTCTCGCGAGCGAGCCCGATCAACGCGCCGTGCAGCGAGGATTTCGTTCGTCGCACGCGGCGGTCCGGCGTTTCGGGACGTTTCGGCTCAGATGTCCGGTTTCGGACTCCACGTGATCGTGTGTTCTTCACAGTCCCTCGGTTCAAGTCTACGCTGGCAGGCAACGATGACCACGATTCATGAGACTGCGCCGGCGACGAAGGGGCTCGTGCTGCATCGGGCTGTCGGCTACGACCTGCTGGTCTGGCTGTTGACGCACGGACGGACTCGAGCGTTTCGAACCAGGATGGTGGATCTGGCTCGACTCGGGCCCGGAGAATCTGTCCTCGACGTGGGGTGTGGAACTGGAAGCCTCACGATTGAGGCGAAGCGTCACGTCGGCAACCAAGGACAGGTTTCTGGTATCGACGCATCACCAGAGATGATCGCGCGGGCAAGCTCGAAGGCCGCGAAGGCGGGAATCAACGTGTTTTTCAAAACAGCCGTCGCGGAGGCATTGCCGTTTGGCGACGCAACGGTCGATGTGGTGTTGAGCACGCTGATGCTCCATCACCTTCCGCGACAAGTTCGTCAGCAGTGTCTCGGCGAAATTCGACGAGTCCTGAAGCCCGAAGGCCGCGTCCTCGTTGTTGATTTCGGAACGCCGCAAAACAAATCGGGCTTCCTGGCGCATTTCCACCGTCATGGCCATGTGGACCCGTGCCAAATCGTGTCTCTACTCGGTGAGGCCGGCTTCCACGCAATCGATCAGGGTGCGGTTGGCATAAGCAGTCTTCAGTACGTACTGGCCAAGCCATCGGTGTAGCTGGTGAAAGGACACCACATTCGCGGACGCGGGTGCGCTCTCGCACTGGCGATTGTCCTGCTCGTCGCCGCGCACGCGGTGCTTCTTGGCGTGGCAAGCAAGCTTCACTACTCAGTGGTACTTGTTGGTGTCGTGGTCGGTATTGCGGGTCTGAAGTACGCTTGGTGGAAGCTGCGGCGCTAAGACTCACCCGGCCTTGCACGTGCAGTTCATGCATCCGTGCTCTGCACAGGTGCCGCACGACTCCCAGACCCGTTTCTTGAGCGCCTCGCGCGCGCGAAACACGCGCACTGCCGCGTTGCTGGACGACAATCCCTTCCTCTCTGCAAACGCCTTGACGGGTGTTCCCGACACTTCGATTGCCTGAAGCGCCTCGGCGTACTCGGGCTTCAACGTCGAGGCGAGGCGGGAGACGCAGGCGCAGATTTCGCCTTCCATCTCGCGTGTCGGCTGCTCGTGCGTCTCGAGCTCGCGCGCAAACGCCTGGTGCGCACGGTCGGCCGCACCACGGCGGCGGAACTGGTCCACGGCAGCGTTCCGCAACGTGCGGTAGAACCACGGCACGATGGCTTCGTCGCTTGGCGCCTGCTCAGGCCGTGCGACGACTTTGGCAAATGCATCCTGGAGGATGTCTTCCGCGAGTGCCCGGTCACCGACGCGCCGCTCCAGGTAGTTCAGGAACGCGCGGTGGTTCTCGAGCAGTGTCGAAATCGGTGCTGCATCCTCCGCTGAGTCCATCATCCGATTGTACTGGTGCCAAGGTCGAACGAACCCTGCGACCGGACCGACGGGCCGCACCCGCAACCGCAACCGCCGGTCGCCACAAGCTGCGACGGCGCGGACTCGGTGTCGTCAACAGTGTCGGCGACGCGAGCCGAGTAGCCAGCGTTGCGCACCGCCGTCACCAGGGCAGGTGCGTCCGAGTACACCGGAAGATGCTCGACGATCGCCCGATCCTTCTGAAGATCAACGTTCACGTGGACGACTCCTCCAAGCGCGTTGAGTGCCGCCGTGACCTTCCGGGCGCACCCATCGCACGACATTCCAACGATCTCGAGCGTTGTGATCTGAACGGCAGCGGCAGTACCAGGTGTTGGTTGCTTCATGCCTCGATAACGCAGGCATGGGCGCTCCATTACACCGAGCGTTCCTAAGCGGCAGCCGCGTGCGGGACGACCTGCTTCACGACTCCGGTGAGCATCTGATCGACGCACCATCGGGCATAGAGACCACCAAAGAGCCGGCCCAGCCAATAGGTTACGGGCCCGTCCGGTAGCTGGTAGTCGATGAACACCCGCAGGCGGCTGCCCGATTGTTCAGGAGTGATCTGGACAGCCATCGAGTACGCGCCGACGACGAGCAACCTCGGCGCGCCGACCGTCTCCCATACCTTGTTGGTTGGCGGTTCCCGTCGTGTCACGACTTCGTCGAGGTAAAGGGAGACTCCAAATACTCGGCCGCCGAGGCGAATGTGCGACCCCACTTCCTGGCCCTTCGCCTCGTCGAGTTCCACGACCATACGGCCACCGCCCATCATCCAGGACGACTCGCTCATGTGCGAAGAGAAGCGCGCGTGGTCATCGATGAAGGCGAACACATCTCCCGGGGAGGCGTCGATGAAAGCGGTGCTCTCAATGTGGCGTGGTGTCATGAACCCTCCGGTCTTGTTACCACGAATTCGCCGCCACCCGCCGCTATCAGCCGCCAAGTCCGTAACAGCCTTATCGATGCATGAGCACCTGCCCCCGATCGAAAGCGCCGGTGCAGCTGTTCACACCGCCGTAGGTGCCGCGGAACTGCGTCATCATGTCATCCATGTCGAACGTGCCCGTGGCCGTCGCGGCGCACGAACCAGACATCATCGAACCAGATGGCATCGTCATCGTGAACGTTCCGGAGTGCCCGTTCATCACTCCGGAGACAGTGATGGCACTGCCCATGTAGCCGGCGAACCGCATCGTTCCCGTGAAGGTGCTGCCGCTTTGAGTGACGGTCCAAGTCGTGTTGTCCATCATGGAGGCAGTCAGTCCTGCCCCCATCATGGAACCCGTCGAATCCGACGTAGCTCCGACCCAAGCACCTGTCATTGTGGGCGTTGGGCTCGGACCCGTCATCGACGGCCCCGTACCCCCGCACGCGGCGGTCGTCAACGCCGCAGTGAAGCTGATGACCCTCCAGATACGCATGGCGCCACTCCCGCCGCTGCCGGCAAGGCTCGTCTTCCTCAGATCGTGGCAGCTTCTGTGCCAGTTGGTGCGCCAGAGACTGAGCGTCTCTGTCGGCATCGACCTGAATCGCGCCGGGGAATTTTCGGCACCCCTCGGCGAAATTCCGCAAGGGCCGGCGCCCCACATCCGTCGTGCCTTCGGAAAAGGCCTGTCCTTTGGAGCGGTCGCCCGCCGCGAGAACTGGCGCAGGATTTGCCCATGGGTACCGCGAGCAGCAACGTGTTTCGAGCAGCCCTTCTTTCGATCGTGTTGACACTGGCGGCCGGGCAGAACGCCGCCGCGCTCTTTTGCGGGATTTGGTGTCACTCCGGCGAAGGGATGGCCGGCGCGTGTGAACAACAAGATTCGACGACGTCGCCCGCTGTGGCTGCCAACGACTGCAAAGTCAACGGCAGCGTCATCGTCTTCGTGCGCGAAGACGCGCGTCGCAGCACCTCGGCGCCTACTGATGTAGGCGCAGCGTTTGTCCCACGGTTCGCCTTCACGCCGCCCGCTGCCGGCATCCTCTCGGCCCACGAGCCGAGCAATCGCCAGCTGCTCGAGTTACGACCTCTCGTCCTCACCCTCCGAATCTAAGTCCCTGCGCCGCTGCCGGCTACTAGGCCGATTGCTCGCGGCGTCGCTCCCAAACCACACAAGGGATGTCCTGCGCGTGCGACACGCGCAGGTGAAGACAAGCACAGATTCGGCGTGACTTCGGTCACCAGAGAGGTTGGTCCGTCATGAGAACCGTCCATTTCCGTTCACTGTCGATCGCTGCGATTGCCATCTTGACGTTCGCAGCGAGCGTGGCCGCCCAAGAGAAATCATCGGGACTGCTGAACTCACTTGAAGTGCAGCAGCTCGTGAAGCGGGCAGAGCCGGGCGACAACGCGCGCCTCGCTGCGCACTTCACGGCGCTCGCGGATCGCTACGCAGCCGAAGCCAAGCGCCACACGTCGATGGCGCAGAGCTTCGTCGGCAATCCAAGTCGCAACCTCGGGACAGGCATGAGCGCGCACTGCAAGCAGCTCGCGGATCTCAATACGAAGTCGGCGACCGAGCTCCGTGAGCTCGCAACTTACCACCAGACACTGGCCTCGGGTGCTACGGCGACGCCGCCGGCTGGGGGCGCACGCTTCGAGGGAGGCGCGGGTGCGCCAGCGCCGACTGAACAGGAACTCAATGCGATGGCGGCCAAGGCGAGCACTCCTGCCGATCACCGTGCTCTCGAGGAGTACTTCCTGACGTTGGCGAAGCGGTACACAGCTGACGCCACCGCGCACGCCACGACGGCGAGTGCTTACCGCGGCACAAAGATCGCCCAAGCAGCTGTGCACTGCGACAACTTGGTCAGATTGTCCAGGGACGCCGCCAAGGAAGCCACTGCCGCAGCGGAGATGCACAAGCAGCTGGCCAACGTGGCTCGCTGAGAGGTGGACCCGACGGAGTGGGCGGGTGATTCGATCCCGCCCCTCGGCTGGGCCCAAAAGGCAACTCGTATCGTGACCGACGTCACAGGAACGGTTGGACGGCCATGAGAACGATCTTGATTCGGGTAGCAGCCGGTGCCGCGCTGGTGCTGGCGACCCTTGCGAATAGTGCGAACGCACAAACAACCTCGCCAATCCTGAACACACTTGAAGTTCAGAAACTGGTGGCGAGCGCCGACCCGGCGGACAACGCGCGTCTGAGCGCTCACTTCGCTGCCCTGTCCGAGCGATACGCGCGCGAAGCCGCACGTCACGACGCAATGGCGCAAGCGTTCATTGCGTCGCCGACACGACGAACGCCCGCCAATACCGCTGCGGATCACTGCAAGCGCCTGGCGGGACTCAACACGCAGGCCGCGAACACCTTGCGCGAGCTGGCGGCGTACCACGAGAAGCGGGCGGCGGGCGCCGTCGCTGAGGTGCCCAAAGGGGCGGCTCGATTCCATGCCGGCGGCGGTGCTCCGGAGCCGGCGGATGACGAACTCGCGGCGCTCGCCGGACGTGCCAGCACACCGGCGGATCACCACGCACTGGAGGAGTACTTCCAGACGGCAGCCAAGCGCTATCGCGAAGCTGTGAACGAACACACCTCGATGGCGCAGGCCTATCGAGGTACGCGGATCGCGCAAGCAGCGGTCCACTGCGATCGGCTCGTGAGCCTGTCGCGAGACGAAGCGAAAGAAGCCACGGCGGCTGCGGAGATGCACAAGCAGCTCGCAACGACCGGCCGGTGATGCGGCCGGAGACACGGACCGGTTGGAGCCGGTCCGTGCCGCAGGAATTCAACTGGTGACTGACATGACCCGCTTCTCCTCCTCGATCGTGCTAATGGTGCTGACGGCGATGGCTTCGCCCGCCGTTGCGGCGGCGCAGGACGCGAAGCCGCTCCCGTCTCCGCTCGCGATCGGCGATGTCATTCGAATTGCCGGCGAGCGGCGGGACGAGATTCAAGCGGCGCGCGCGCGTACGCGGGCAGGTGAGGCTCGGCCGGCGATCGTGTCGGCACTCTCGGATCCCATGCTCTCGCCGTCTCTTGACCACTTGCCGTTCATGCTCAACGGCGCCGACTTCAGCGTCGCGTTCGAGCAGCAGATTCCGCTCTCGGGCATTCGCGGGCATCGCAAGGCGTCTTCATTGGCTGATGTAGATCGCCTGCGAGCGGAGGCCAATCGGACGACGCTGGATGTGGGGATCGAAGCCGCGAACGCCTACCTGATGCTCCAGGAACGCCGACGCACCGCCGCGCTGCTGGACGAGCAGCTAACCTTTGCTCGCAGCGTGGTGAGCGCGGCGAATGCGCGATACGCCAGCGGGACCGCCCCGCAATCCGATGTGTTGCGCGCCGAGGTCGAAGTCGCACGGCTCGAAGCGACGGCGCGTGCCCTGGTAGCCGAAGTGCGAGGAGCCGAGGCGATGCTCAACACCAGTCTCGCGCTCGATGCCGACACTGCCGTTCCGCCGTTGTCGCCACTGACGCTCGCGCAGCCCATACCCGCATGGTCGTCAATTCGATCGGCATTGACATCCCGGCCCGAGCTTGCAGTTGGTCGAGCCGAGATCGCGCGCGCCGTAGCGGACGTGGAGGTCATGAAGGACATGTACTCGCCGATGGCGACGATCCGCACCGGGCCCTCTTACACGATGGCCGAAGGGCGCGGTTGGATGGCGATGGTCGGGATCAGTCTGCCGATTTGGCGCGGGAAGTTGAAGGCGGGTGTGGCGGAGGCGGAAGCCATGCGCGCCATGTCGGAAGCCGACCTTCGCGCGATGACGCGCATGATCGAAGGCGATGCGGCTGGCGCGATCAGCCAGTTGCAGGCGGCGCGCGACCGTCAGACCGCTCTGACGAATGACGTGCTACCGCGTGCGCGGATGGCGATTGAACCCGCGGTTGCGAGCTACGGCGCGGGCCAGCTTCCGTTAGTCAGCGTCATCGAAGCGATTCAAGCGCTCTGGGGCGTTCAGTCCGATCTCATCGTCGCGGATACGCAACTCGGTCTTGCCTGGGCGCGACTCGGTCGTGCCATTGGATCGTACGAGGCGATCGTCAAATGAAATCCTTCACCACGCTCCAACGCATCGGCGCGCCTCTCGCATCGGCGATCGCCACGGCGCTCGTCTTCACGATCGGGTTGTGGATTCAGCACGCGCGATCGGGATGGCCCTTCGACCGGCCCGTTGACACACCGAAGGTCGAAAGCATGGCCGGCATGGAACCGACGACCGGTGCGAACACCCACAACCGGGTTCCAGTCGATGTTGCCGCCGCGCGGTCGCTGGACATTCGACTGGAGACCGTCGGGCGGGAGTCGCTGACGCAGACCGTGCGAGCGGTCGCGACGATCGTGCCAGACGAGTCGCGGATCTCGCACGTGCATACCCGCGTGGCGGGCTGGATCGAGCATCTGGACGTCAACACCACCGGTGAGGACGTTCGGGAGGGTCAGCCGCTCGCGCACATCTTCTCGCAAGAACTGCTGTCCTCTCAGACGGAGTACCTGGCAGCACGAAGAAATACCACGGCGTCGGGGATCACGAGCAGCGTCGTCGCGAGCGGCAGGACGCGCCTTGGCGTGTTGGGCATGACCGCCGATGAAATCGCCGCGATCGAGGTAACGGACGAACCGAAGCGGCTCGTGACCGTGGTCGCCCCACGGAGCGGCGTGGTCGTGAATCGCGGCGTGACGGTTGGCACCTCTGTCGATCCCTCGACGACACTGCTGACGATTGCCGACCTGTCGCGCGTGTGGGTGCTGGCCGAAGTACCCGAGGCCAGCATCCCGGCCGTGCGTGTTGGCAGCTTGGCGCAGCTGGACTTTTCCGCGTCCGGCCGATCGCCATTCGCCGCGCGAGTCGATTTCATCTATCCCACGCTGACCGAACGCACACGAACGTTGCGGGTCCGTCTGTCGGCGGGCAACTCTGGCGGTGCCCTGCGGCCAGGGCTGTACGGGACGGCGTCCTTCGAGTCCGCAGGACAGAACGTCATCACGGTGCCGCGTGATGCGGTCGTCGATACGGGACTACAGCAGCACGTCTTCGTAGCGGCCGGCGATCAGTTCGAGCCTCGCCCTGTTGTGGTCGGTGCCCAACTCGCCGATCGCGTAGAGATCCGCGAAGGCTTGAGACAAGGCGAACAGATCGTCGCCGCTGGCGTGTTCCTCCTCGACTCGGAGAGCCGTCTCAGAGCGACCGGTGGAACTGGCGGCCACAACCACGGTGCGCCGGCCGGAAAGCAGGAATCACCAACAGCGCCGAACTCAGACCCCCACGCCGGCCACAAGCAGTCGTCGGTGGAGTCGAGCGGGTCTCACACCGGGCATGACGCGATTGAGTCGTCGGCAAAGCCCCATGCGGGTCACCAGGAGTAACGGCCATGGTCGAACGCATTATTGAACTCTCCGTTCGGTACAAGTGGGCCGTCTTCGGGGCCGTCCTGGCGCTCGCATTGTTCGCCGTGGATTCCGTTCGCAAGACGCCACTTGATGCCCTTCCCGACCTCTCGGACCCGCAGGTCATCGTCTACACCGAGTGGATGGGTCGGAGCCCGGATCTCGTGGAGGACCAGATCACGTACCCGCTCGTGCGGGCGCTCCAGAGCACTCCGGGCGTCCGCACGGTCCGCGGCTACTCGATGTTCGGCATGAGCTTCACCTACGCCCTGTTTGGTGACGGCACGGACATCTACTGGGCGCGGACTCGCGTGCTCGAGCAACTCGGGCGTGTCCAGCAGCTCCTCCCACCTGGCGTGTCGCCGACGCTCGGCCCCGATGCAAGCGGCATCGGCTGGGTCTATCAGTACGTCCTCAAGGACACGACCGGCAGACTCGACCTCGCGGAACTGCGCACTCTGCAGGACTTCACGGTCCGTCCTGCGTTGCAGGCTGTGCTCGGCGTCGCCGAAGTCGCCTCCCTTGGTGGTTTCGAACGCCAGTACCAGATCGTCGTGGATCCTGACAGGCTCGTGGGCTTCGGCTTGACGCTGACCGACATCACCCGATCAGTCCGCGATGCGAATGCGGAAGTCGGCGCTCGCGTGTTGGAGCTTGCAGGCCGCGAATATGTCCTGCGCGGACGTGGCTATGTGAAGGACCTTGCTGACCTCGAGCGAAGTGTCGTCGCGGTTGGTCCAGGAGGCACGCCCGTCCGTCTGGGTGACATCGCGACCGTCAGATTCGGACCGGACATCCGGCGAGGCGCCGCGGACTTCAACGGCACGGGCGAGGCGGTAGGCGGCATTGTCGTCATGCGGATCGGCTCGAACGCCCTACAGGTCATCGATGCGGTCAAGCAGCAGATCGCGACGCTGCAACTTCCCAACGGCGTGCAGCTGATTCCGACGTACGACCGGTCGGACTTGATTCTCGGCTCGATTGCGACGCTGAAGGACACGCTCATCCAGCAGGCGGTCATCGTCACGATCATCTGCCTGGTGTTTCTCTTCCATGCGCGGTCGGCGCTGGTCGTGATGTTTGTGCTGCCGCTCTCCGTCCTCTTCTCGTTCATCGCAATCCGGTTCCTGGGCCTCTCGTCGAACATCATGTCGCTCGGCGGCATCGCAATCGCGGTCGGTGAGTTGGCCGATGCCGCCATCGTGCTGATTGAAAACGCGCATGTGCGGCTGGCGGCTGCGGAGCCTGGCGCGGATCGGAAGCAGATCATCGTCGATGCGTGCAAAGAAGTCGGGCGGCCAATCTTCTTCTCGCTGCTTCTCATCACTGTCAGCTTCCTGCCAATCTTCACGCTCGCGGGCCAAGCCGGTCGTCTATTCACGCCGCTCGCGTATACGAAGACGTTCGCGATGTTCGCCGCAGCGATTCTCTCGATCACGCTCGCACCTCCGTTGATGGTGCTGCTCCTGAAGGGACGATTCCGGACGGAGGCCACGAATCCGGTCAGCCGCGTGTTGGTCGCCGTCTATCGACCGATTGCGAGAGTCGTCGTCCGCTATCGCGTGGTCGTGGTCGCACTCGCGACTGTCTTGATGATCGGCACTGTGCCGATCTTTCAGCGTCTCGGTTCGGAGTTCATGCCGCCGCTCGATGAGGGCACGCTGCTGGTGATGCCAACCACGTTCCCTGGCATCGCGATCGAAGAAGCGCGCCGGGCACTGCAGCGGCAGAACCAGACGATCAAGGGCTTTGCCGAAGTCGCGTCCGTGCATGGCAAGGCCGGGCGTGCAGAGACGGCCACCGATCCGGCGCAGCTCGACATGATCGAAACCGTGATCACGCTGCGACCGCGTGAGGAGTGGCCGACTCGCCACACGCACCGTTGGTACAGCGACTACGCCCCTGACTGGCTGAAGCCCGCCGTAGCCACAGTCTGGCCGGAAGAACGTACCCGGACGCTCGCTGAGCTGTCGCGCGATCTGGATGCGGCGCTTCGGATGCCGGGGTACCAGATGGCGATCGCACCGCCGATCCGCACACGCATCGACATGCTGACGACCGGTGTTCGGACTCCGGTCGGCATCAAGGTGTTCGGTTCCGAACTCGGCGAGATCGAAAGGATCAGCATCGCGCTCGAAGGCATGCTCCGTCAGGTACCGGGCACACGCAGCACATTCGCGGAACGCCAGACGGGCCGCGAGTACGTCGATATCGTGCCAAATCGCGATGCCATTGCGAGGTATGGCCTCACGGTCAGAGACGTGCAGGACGTCATTGAAGCTGCCGTCGGTGGAATGCCGGTGTCCACCGCCATCGCTGGCCGCGCCCGTTTCTCAATCAACCTGCGGTACGCCGCGGATCGACGCTCGGATCCGCAAGCGTTGCGCCGCATCCTCGTGCCGGTTCAGTCCACCGGTGGCGTATCAGATTTCGGAGGTGCGAATGCCGGCGGTGGCGCGTCACCGCGGAGCGGCGGGATGGTGACCTCTTCTTCGGCCGCGGCAGCTGGCGGAATGGGCGGGATGGGCGGGGGCAGTTCCAGCGCGCCGATGGCATCGAGCGGCGCCATGTCTACACAACAGGCCCTGCCGATGGGTGCCGCATCGGGGTCTCTTGATCTGCTTGAGCAGTACCGACAGCCGGGTGCAGCGGTGCCGCTTGGGGAGTTGGCGGACGTCCGGGTCGTCACTGGTCCCCCCATGATCAAGGACGAGAACGGTGTTTTGGTCGGCTATGTATTCGCTGACATCGATCCGACACAGCGCGACTTGGGTGGATGGGTCGACGATGCGAAGGCGCTCGTCGCGGCGCAATTAAAGCTACCGACCGGCTACCGGCTGCAGTGGACCGGCCAGTACGAGTTCCTCGCCCAAATGGAAGAGCGGCTTCGCTACATCATCCCGCTCACGCTCGTCCTCGTGATCGCACTGCTGTACATGTCGATGCGCGGGTGGCCACAGACACTGCTCGTGCTCTCGAGCCTGCCTTTCGCCGTCGCCGGCAGCATCTGGTTGCTGGCCTTCATGCACTACAACCTGTCGACGGCCGTATGGGTCGGACTGATCGCCGTCGCGGGCGTCGCCGCGGAGACCGGCATCGTCATGGTGGTCTATCTCGACGAGGCCTTCGAGCGATATATGCGCGAGGGCCGCATTCACAAGCCCGAAGACGTCGATGCGGCGGTCGTTGAAGGCGCGAGCGCTCGCGTCCGGCCCCTGCTCATGACGGTGGCGACGACGGTACTCGGCCTGCTGCCACTCCTGTGGGAGGCAGGCGTGGGAGCCGACGTGTCCGCACGAACCGCCGCTCCCGTCGTCGGGGGTTTGTGGTCCTGCATGTTCCTGACGCTGTTGGTGCTCCCAGCCGCGTACACCATGTGGCGACGTCATCAAGTGCGGGCAACACTCGCCGTGTCCATCCCTCAGGACGTCGCCGCTCCAACGGAAGGTGCCGCATGACTCGATCGAACCTCGTTGAGGTGACGGCGGCACCGCCTTCCGCGGAGCCGATCAATCGGGTGAGCGCGCGAGCCTCGCAGGCCATGCCGCCCGGCCTGTCTTCGTCCGAAGCAGGGCGACGGCTGACTGAGTGCGGCCCGAACGAGATCCGACGCGAGGAAGCAACGAGCCCCCTCGTCCTGATCGCGCGCCAGTTCGCTAGTCCGGTGATTTGGCTGCTCCTCGGCGCAACGCTCGTGTCGCTGGCGCTTGGCGAACTGCTGGATGCCGTCGCCATCGGCGTCATCGTCATCGTCAATGCCGCGATTGGCTTCCTCCAGGAGCATCGCGCCGAGCGTGCGGTGATGGCGCTCCGCTCGATGACCGCGCCCCGAGCGCGCGTGGTACGAGACGGCCAGAGCGTCATCGTTGCGGCAAGCGACATCGTTCCCGGCGATGTGCTGGTTCTGGAAGCGGGAGATGTTGTCGCCGCCGATGCACGCGTTCAGACCGCGCATGCGCTGAGCACAAATGAAGCCGCCCTGACCGGCGAAAGCACGCCGGTCGAGAAGAGTCCTGAACCAACCGCGCCGGGCACACCCCTGGCGGAGCGTCGGGATTTCGTGTTCATGGGCACATCGATCGCAACGGGGACCGGCCTCGGAGAGGTGGTCGCCAGCGGGATGCGGACGGAGCTTGGGCGGATCGCCCACTTGCTGGCGACGGCCGAAGACACCACCACACCGCTCCAACGGCGCCTGGCACGAGTGAGCCAGACACTCCTCTATATCTGCGCCGCCATCGTCGTTCTCGTCGCAGTCGCCGGACTATTGCGAGGCTGGCCATGGCTTCAGGTGTTCATGGCTGCAGTATCTCTTGCCGTGGCCGCGGTGCCCGAAGGACTCCCGGCGGTCGTGACGATCGCTCTCGCGGTTGGCGTGCAGCGAATGGCAGCACGGCACGTCCTGGTCCGCCGGCTGCCGGCTGTCGAGACGCTCGGATGCGCCACGGTGATCTGCACCGACAAAACCGGCACTCTCACGACTGGCGTGATGGCCGTACGCGAGCTCTGGGGACGCGATCATACGAGCTTGCTCTACGCCGGCGCTGCGTGCTGCGATGCGGAGCTCGCCGACGATGATCGTGGAGGCATCGGCGATCCGACGGAGGTAGCCATTCTGGCGGCGGCTGCTGAACGCGATATCCGCCGCGGTGACATCGAACGGGCGGCGCCTCGCGTCTCGGAACTGCCCTTCGACTCAATCCAGAAGCGAATGTCGATCGAACGAGCCGATGGCCGGGTCTACATCAAGGGAGCCGTCGAAAGCGTTCTGCCGCTCTGCGAAGAGGGGATTGACGGCGCGATCGAGGCGAACGCTCAAATGGCGGCGCGCGGACTCCGTGTGCTGGCAGTTGCAGTCGCGGATTCATCAGCGGATACATCAAGAGAAGAGTCAGCAACACTCCTCGGTCTGATTGGAATCGCCGATCCGCCGCGCACGGAAGCGATCGAGGCGGTATCCGCGGCCCGCGCGGCCGGTATCACGACCGTGATGATCACCGGCGACCACCCGGTGACGGCGCACGCGATCGCGCGCGAGCTGGGGATTCTGTCGGAGTTGAACGAGACCGATCTCGTTCGCGCCCGAGCCACACCAGAAGACAAGATCGCGGTCGTCCGAGTCTGGAAGGCACGGAACGCCATCGTCGCGATGACCGGCGACGGAGTGAATGATGCACCCGCACTCCGCGAAGCTCACATCGGCATTGCGATGGGGCGCACGGGCACAGAAGTCACGCGTGAGGCGTCGGACATGGTGCTCGCGGACGACAACTTTGCCAGCATCATCGCGGCGGTTCGGGAAGGCCGAGGCATCTTCGACAACATCCGGAAGACCCTCGTGTACCTCCTGTCGGGCAATACCGGCGAACTGGCCGTCATGCTTGTAGCGGCGTTGGCGGGCTGGCCCTTGCCGCTGCTTCCTCTCCACCTGCTCTGGATCAACGTAGTCACGGACGGGCTGCCGGCGCTGGCGCTGGTTGTAGACCCGCCTGAAGAAGATGTGCTCCAGCGGCCGCCGCGCCATCCAGACGAACCCATGCTGGGCCGCAGGGAGTGGCAGTTCATCGTGTCCACTGGGCTCCTTCAGGCGGCGACCACGCTTGGAGTGTTCGTGTGGGCGCTCGAGGCGCGCGATCTCGTCGAAGCGCGCAACCTGGCTTTCTCGGTGTTGGTCTTCGGCGAATTGTTCCGGGCGTTTGCCGCACGCAGCACGACGCGTCTGTTCTGGGAGGTCGGGGCGTTCACAAACCTGCGGCTGCTCGGCGTTGTCGTCGTCTCGGTGCTGCTGCAACTTGGAATTCATCACATCCCGGTGGCGCAGGAACTTTTCGAAATCGGCGCTCTGTCGGCGGCCGATTGCGCGTTGACGCTACTGGTCGCGCTCGCGCCGGTGACAGTCATCGAGCTGTCAAAGCTTGCGCGGCGATGGACCGTGTCAAGACGAGGAGTGTGAGGTGCGTCATGACGGCCACTGACAACCTGGTGGACCGGGCACTTGTCGACCGCATCCTCGGTGAATACCGAGAGATGCCAGGACTGGCGCTGACACCCGAGCAAGCACGTAGGCTCTGGGGGTGTGACGGAATGACGTGCCGCGTGGCGATCGAAATCCTCGTCGCGCGCGGCGCCCTGCATTGGTCGCGCGATGGCCGATTAGTAAATGGAGCCGCAGGCAGCAAGGAGTGAGGCTCATGACCATCTGGCACGGAACGGCAGATGCTCCAGGCCCGCCGCAGCGGACTCCGCCAGGACGGGTCATCCCACTTGTGATTGGCACGTGGCCGATCGAACCTGGCCAGGAAGTGTGGGTCGACTGGGCAGTCGCCGGGCGAAGCGGCTCGTCTCACGGCACCTCGACTGCAACGTGGCAGCGTAACGAAGACGGGAATAGCTTCTGGTCTGCTTCTCTCGGGCCGTTCGCGGATGGCGACCGGGTGACCTACACGGTTCTCGGCTCGCGCGGCACAGAGACAGTCCGTGCTGGCTCATTTGCGACAACGGTGAAACCCACGCTCTATCTGGCGTGGCTATGGCATCAGCACCAACCGCTTTACAAAATTCCAACAGCGGGCACGCTCGAAGGACGCCTTCGCTATCCATGGGTACGGCTGCACGCTATCCGCGACTACTACTCGATGGCGGAGCTTGTTCGTGGGCACGACGTCCACCTCACGATCAACCTCACGCCGGTGCTGTTGCGCCAGATCGATGACTACGCGTCAAACATCGCGACCGACCGGTCGCTTGAGCTGAGTCGGAAGCCCGCTGAGAAGCTGACGAGCGCTGAAGTCGAAGAAGTCCTATCCACCTTCTTCGACGCCGACTGGCACCACCAGATCTACATCCACCCGCGGTACCGCGAACTGTTCGAGCAGCGAACGCGTGGGACGAGGTTCTCGCGGCAGGAGGTCCGCGATCTTCAGATGTGGTCCAACCTGGCGTGGTTCGGCCACGAGTTCCGCTCGGATGCCGTCACATTGATCACCGGCGAGGTGGTCCACGCGCACCGATTCGTCGAGCAACAGCATGGCTTCTCTCACGGCGACGTGCTGGCGATGCTGGATGACCAGTACAAGATCCTTCGCGCGATCGTTCCCATTCACCGCGAACTGCAGGCAGCCGGCCGAATCGAGGTCAGCACGACGCCGGCATTTCACCCGATTCTTCCACTGCTCATCGACACGGATGGTGCCTACGTCGACCGACCCGGCACGTCACTCCCGCAGCGGTTCACACATCCGGACGACGCGGCGTCGCACGTCGAGCTTGCGTGTGCCGACTACGCCAGTCGATTCGGCAAAAGGCCTGCTGGCATGTGGCCAGCGGAAGGAGCCGTGTCCGTACTGGCCGTTGATACCATCGCCAGGCGGGGTATCAGGTGGATCGCGAGCGATGCAGGTGTCCTCGCCCGTTCGGGGCGTTGGGGCTATCGCACCGCCGAACCTGACGTGCTCTGCCAGCCCTATCGCGCGTCGGACGAATCGGAGCCGATCGCGATCTTCTTCAGGGAGACAGACCTTTCCGACGGAATCGGTTTCCGCTACGGGCGACACGCAGACTCAGATGCCGCCGTGGACGAGTTCATGCGAACCCTCGAGGCAAGGTTCCTCGACAGTGTAGGCAGCGATACAGACCGCGTGCTCACGATCGTCCTGGACGGCGAGAACGCGTGGGGCGGATATCCGGACGACGGACGGCCGTTCCTGAAAGCGCTCTACCACCGCCTCGCGACAGACGGGCGTCTCAGGACGGTGACCTTTTCAGAGTACCTCCGCGGAAATGCCGAACGCGGCGTCGATGCCCATCCGGCATCGGAGCTCGCGCGCGTCTATGAGCTCGCGACCGGTTCGTGGATCGATGAGCCAGGCTCAGCGCCGGGAGTGGACCTCGGTACCTGGATCGGAGAGCCGGAGGAGAACGCTGCCTGGAACTTGCTCGGTGCAACCCGAGCCGCATTCGCGAAGGCCCACCCGCCGACGTTAGCGGCCGAACGTGCCCGGGAATCGATGTTCGCGGCGGAAGGGTCCGACTGGTTCTGGTGGTTCGGCAACGATCAGGAGTCGCACAACGACGCCGCGTTCGACGAGTTGTTCCGCACGCACTTGAAAGCAGTCTATGCGGCGCTCGAGCTGGATGCACCCGATGCGCTCGACGATTTCATCGTGGCACATCCCGTCGTCTGGACATTTACGCATCCGCTGGAAGCAATTCGGCGCACAGACCAGCTCACTATTCGTACCAACTGCCCGGGCCGCTTGACGTACTGCGTTGACCAGATGCCCACGGAGACCCGGGCTCTCACTGCGGTCGGCGGCGTGATGGCCGGAGCACGACGCTTTCAGATCACGGTCGGGCCGTTTCCGGCGTCAGCCCAGCGCCTGGAATTCAGTTTCCGCTGTGAGCATCCAGGATGCGCGGGCGGCGGACCGTGCTGTGCCGGTGAGCCACAGACGATTGCGTTCGGAAGAAAGCGGACCGCTGCGCGGCGACCTTCGAGTGATCAAGACAGCGGCGCGAGGAGGAACGTATGACCACGCATCTCGATGACAACCTTCAGCAACACTGGCGCTTCCCGTATTGGGTGGGCGCCTGCGTGTTCCTCGGCGTGGCAGCCTTCTTCCTGTGGGAAGAGCACCGCGCTCATCTTCTGGGTGCACTGCCGTACGTGTTGCTCCTGCTGTGCCCAATCGTCCACCTGTTCATGCATCGCGGGCACGGTGGGCACGGGGGCCATCATGGCCATGCACCGGCGCGGACTGGAGTCGACGAGCGGAGGACGCCATGAATCACGACACACCGGCATACGGGCTCTGGGCACTCGTTGTCATCAACGCTGCCGTCTTCATCCTGTTCGCGTTCAGCTTCTTCAAGCCGAAGACCTCACGCGACTGGCGGACATTCGGCACTTTCTCGGCATTCATCGTGGCGCTGTTCGTGGAGATGTACGGGTTCCCCTTGACCATCTATCTGCTCTCAGGATGGCTGAGCCGGAGATTCCCCGGTGTCGATCCCTTCAGCCATGACTTCGGGCACCTGTGGTACTCGCTGTTCGGCTTCCACGGAGACCCGCACCTGAATCCGATCCACATCCTGAGCAACGTCGCGATCTTCGCCGGCTTCATCTTGCTCTCTTCGGCATGGCCGGTGCTGTTCAAGGCGCAGCAGGAGGGAACTCTGGCTACGACGGGGCCATACACGTACGTGCGACACCCGCAGTACGTCGCGTTCATCGTCATCATGTTCGGCTTCCTGCTGCAGTGGCCGACCCTGGTGACGTTGGTGATGTTCCCGATTCTGGTGGTCACCTACGGACGACTGGCACGGCGCGAAGAGCGAGACGTGCAGGCGCAGTTCGGAACGACGTGGGACGCCTACGCGAGTCATACGCCAGCCTTCATCCCGAGGTTCGGCGGAACGATGCGCGAACACGCGGAACGCCGAACTTAACGGAGTCGCTATGGACACGTCTGTCGCGCTCGTTCAAGCCTACCTTCACGTGAACGGCTACTTCACGGTGGCGGAGTACCCGGTTCTCGAGACCTATGGCGGCGAGCACGCCCGGACAGTGACCGACCTCGACATCCTTGCGTTCCGGTTCGCTGGTGCCGGCCACGAAGTCATCCGCAGTAAAAGGGTGCGAAGTGACAACACAGTGGCTGCGACGGACCCGCTGTTGCGCTGCCCGTCAGAGCGTCCTGACATGATCGTGGGTGAAGTCAAGGAGGGCGCCGCACGATTCAATGCAGCCATGCGCGATCCAGCCGTTCTTGCAGTTGCGCTGGCGCGGTTTGGCTGCTGCCCTCCCGAGCACGTGAAGGGCGTGGTGCAGCAGCTCTTGTCGCAGGGACACGCGGTTGCGCCCGGCGGGCACTCCGTTCGGATGGTTGCGTTCGGAGATGTAACTGACGATGGACACACTGCCGCCTGGATGACAGTCTCCATGCGGCATGTTGTCGAGTTCCTCCAGCAATATCTGCGAGAACACTGGGACGTACTGCGGCACACGCAGATAAGAGATACGGCCTTTGGCATGCTCGCACTGATCGAGAAGTGGAGAGCACACGGACAAGTCGAACTGATCGAGGCGGCGCGCGTGAAAGGGAGACGCCATGGTTGAATGCCAATGCGCCACGACGCATAAGCGACGCCGAGTTGTGCTCACAGGTGGTCCGGGCGCAGGAAAGACTGCCGTCCTCGAGCTGATCCGGCAGTCCTTCTGCGAGCACGTCAAGGTCCTTTCCGAGGCCGCCGGAGTCATCTTTGGCGGCGGCTTTCCCCGTGAGGACGATCCTGAGTGCAAACGAGCGGCACAGCGGGCGATCTTCTTCGTCCAGCGGGAGCTCGAGAACGCCGGGGACAGTCACAACCCGACGATCGTGCTGTGCGACCGCGGAACGCTTGATGGTCTCGCGTATTGGCCCGGCTCAGTCGATGAGTTCATGTCGTCTGTCCAGACGACACTCGACAAGCAACTGGCCCGATACGACGCCGTGATCCATCTGCGGACACCACCAGAGGACCGCGGCTACAACAAGCAGAATCCGCTCAGAACCGAGTCCGCTGCAGTTGCGGCCGCAGTCGATCGGCGCATTCTACAAGCTTGGCAGTCGCACCCCAGGCGCTTCATCGTCGAGTCGACATCGGAGTTTCTCGACAAGGCGGCGGAGACGCTCGATATTCTGCGCGGTGAGATGCCGGACTGCTGCAAGCGCCACGTAGTGCCAGCACTTCGTGCGCGACAATCGAGCTGACGAACAGAGAGGAGACCGCACGTGGCTGACTCACATCGCCTCAGGATTGGCATCAACGGCTATGGCGTGATCGGCAAGCGAGTGGCCTCGGCCGTGGCTCTGCAGGACGACATGTCATTGGCGGGCGTGTCTGACGTGGTGACGGATTGGCGAGCGCACACCGCGCTTCGGAATGGTTTCCGTCTATTCGGAGCGACACCTGACGCTGCCGATGCAATGCGCAAAGCAAATCTCGATGTTGCTGGAACGCTGGACGATCTGCTCGGTCAAGTCGATGTCATTGTGGACTGCACGCCCAAGCGCATCGCGGCGAAGAACGTCGATTATTACCGTCGGCGCGGCTTGAAGTTCATCCTGCAGGGAGGCGAGAAGCACGTCGTGACGGGTCACTCGTTCGTTGCCGAGTGTAACTATGCGAGCGCACTCGGACGCGATGCGACACGCGTCGTTTCGTGCAACACCACCTCGGTGGTGAGGACGTTGACGGCGCTCAAGCGCGCGGGACTGCTCACGCGTGCAAGGGGAACCTTGTTGCGCCGGGCTACCGATCCGTGGGAAAGCCATGACACCGGTATCATGAACACGCTCGTGCCGGAGCCGGAGATCCCGAGTCACCAGGGACCGGACGCGCAGACGGTCGATCCGGAGCTTGATGTCGTCACTATGGCCGTCAAGGTCCCGGAGACGCTGGCACATTTGCATTACTGGTCGGTGCAGCTGACACGCCAGGCGACGAAGGATGAAGTACTCGACGCCTTTCGCGGTTCGTCGCGAATCGCCCTCATTCAGATTGGCGACGGCTTGGTTGCGCTCAACTCTGTCAAGGAGCTGATGGCGGATCGCGGACGCCCACACGACAACCTCTATGAGGTCGCACTGTGGGCCGACATGTTGCGCGTGCAGGGAGACGAGCTGTTCTACGCCTACATGGTCGATAACCAGGCTATTGTCATTCCGGAGACGATCGATGCCATCCGAGCGCTGACTCGGAGTGTGGAGGACGGCAAAGAATCGATCGCGCGGACAAATGCGGCGCTGGGTATCGGACCATCTCTCATCTAAGGCAAGTCGGCATTAACGAAGCCGCGCCGGAGCCATCATGACTTCTTACCCTGCTGGACACGAGCATCATCACGATCATTCCGCTTCTCCAGCGCCATCCCATACAGCCTCTCCTCCACACTCGAAGTCACAGGACTCACACGACGAGCACGGCGGACACGATCGTCATGCCGGCCACAGCGTCGAGATGTTTCGGGATAGGTTCTGGCTCACGCTCACGCTGACGATCCCCACCCTGGTCTGGAGCGAGATGATCCAGCACTGGTTCGGGTTCCAGGCGCCTTCGTTTTCTGGATCTCAATACATCCCGGCTCTCTTCGGCACAGCGGTCTACCTGTACGGAGGCTGGGTATTTCTGGCAGGAGGAATTCGCGAACTACGCGATCGTCTGCCCGGCATGATGACGCTGATCTCTCTGGCAATCAGCGTTGCGTTCTTCTTCAGCCTCGCGGTCACACTCGGCTATCCGGGAGACGCACTGTGGTGGGAGCTGGCCACGCTGGTGACCATCATGCTCCTCGGCCACTGGATCGAGATGCGTTCGATTTTCCAGGCGAGCGGGGCTCTGAAGGAACTCGCGAAGCTCCTACCGAGTACGGCGGCGCGCATCGTTGACGAACGCATTGAGGATGTACCGATATCGGCGCTCAGAGAAAGTGACCTCGTACTCGTCAGACCTGGGGCGAGCGTCCCGGCCGACGGACTCGTCCGCAGCGGAAAAAGCGACGTCAACGAATCGATGATTACGGGCGAGTCTGCACCCGTACAGAAGACGGAAGGATCGAAGGTCATTGCAGGCACCGTCAACGGCGCAGGCTCGCTTCGAGTGGAAGTCACAGGGACCGGAGAGCGCACCGCACTGGCGAACATCATGCGGCTGGTCGAACAGGCGCAGACATCCCGCTCGCGGGCTCAGGCGCTCGCCGACCGGGCCGCGTTCCTGCTGACGCTTATCGCGATTGGAGCAGGCGTGCTGACGTTTGTGGTGTGGACGGCGCTCGGCGCACCCGGCGCATTCGCCGTGGAGCGCGTCGTCTCCGTCCTCGTCGTCGCCTGCCCGCATGCACTGGGTCTTGCCGTACCCCTGGTGATTGCCATCTCGACGACACTTGGTGCGAGATCCGGTCTGCTGGTCCGGGATCGCCGTGGTCTCGAGGAAGCCAGACAACTGACGACGGTGGTCTTCGACAAGACCGGGACGCTCACACGTGGGGAGTTTCGCGTCATCGACATCGCCACCGACGGAAGCGTCGATGCGACGGAGGCGCTTCGGATCGCGGCTGCGATTGAACGAGACTCCGAGCACACGATCGCCCAGGGCATTGTCAAGAGCGCCGAGGAGCGGAAACTGCCTGTTTCAAAGGCGGAACAGTTCGAAGCCATTCCGGGCCACGGTGTTCGCGCCGTCGTTGAAGGTCGAGAGTTCTTCATGGGTGGTCCGGCGATGCTGCGGCGGCTCAACGTGAGTCCCGCCGAAGCCGTCCACGAGGCCGCAGAACGGGCAGCCTCGCGAGGCCAGGCATCGGTTTACTTGCTGACTGCTACGAGTGCGATCGCGGCTTTCGCCGTTGCAGACGCGGTACGGCCGGAGTCGCGGGAAGCCATTCAGCGCCTTCACGATCAGCACATTGAAGTGGTCATGCTCACGGGCGATGCGAAAGCGGTCGCGAACGCCGTCGCACAGGACTTGGGCATCGACACCGTATTCGCCGAGGTTCTGCCCGGCGACAAGGTGGACAAGATCAAGTCACTGAAGAGCCAGGGCAAGCGTGTGGCGATGGTCGGCGATGGTGTCAACGATGCGCCGGCACTTGTGACTGCTGACGTCGCGGTCGCCATAGGCGCTGGCACCGATGTCGCAGTTGAGGCAGGGGATGTCGTGCTTGTGCGTAGCGATCCCAGAGACGTGCCGCGAATCATCGCGCTCAGCCGGGCGAGTTATCGAAAGATGGTCCAGAACCTGTGGTGGGCAGCCGGCTACAACATCTTCGCGATCCCGCTCGCTGCCGGGGTTCTGGCCCAGCAGGGGTTGTTGTTGCCACCGGCAGTTGCCGCAGTGCTCATGTCGGCGAGCACGGTCATCGTCGCGATCAATGCGCAGCTTCTGAGGCGTGCGCGACTCTAGCAGAGGCGGCACCCCCGGGTGTAATGCCACCGCAGGCCGTGCGTTTTTAGTTCGAAAGCGACCCCAAGGAGGAATCGAGAAATGGAAAAGGACGTGGTCTGCGGCATGCAGGTCGATCCGGCCAAAGCCGCTGGTTCGAGCAAGTACAACGGGAAGACCTACTACTTCTGCTCCAAGAGCTGCAAAACGAAGTTCGACGCCAACCCGGCCCAGTACGCCAAGTAGACACCTCGTGCGGCGTTCCTGGCAGAGAAACCAGGGACGCCGTGGAGGTTGCGGACTGTAATGGATTCCGAGGGCCTGCGTTATCGAGCCGGAGGCCACGGAATGTCACGCCACTCGCACACCCAGACCGCAATCGCACCTGCTGAAGTCCTCGACCCCGTCTGCGGGATGACCATTGCTCCAGACGACGCGGTCGGTCACGTCGACTACAAGGGTCAGACGTACTACTTCTGCAACGAGAGCTGCCTCGATCGGTTTCGGGCGACGCCTGACGCCTTCCTGGGAGAGCGCCCGACAGTCCCGATGACCGCGGCCGACATGGAGCGCGAGTACACGTGTCCCATGGATCCGGAAGTCCGCCAAAAGGGGCCCGGCGCCTGTCCGAAATGCGGCATGGCACTCGAGCCGGTCGACATCACTCCACTGACAAAGACCGAGTGGACGTGCCCGATGCACCCGGAGATCGTCCGCGACGAGCCAGGGTCGTGCCCCATCTGCGGGATGGCGCTCGAACCTCGAACGGTCACGCTCGAGGAGAAGAACCCAGAGCTTGAAGACATGACGCGGCGCTTCTGGTGGTCGGCCGCCATCACCGCGCCAACCCTGGCGTTCATGGTTTCCGAGTTTCTGCCGGCTCAACCGCTGCACGCCATGCTGCCGCACGGTTGGTTGAACTGGATCCTGCTCGCACTGACGACACCAGTCGTTGTTTGGGGCGGCTGGCCTTTCTTCGTCCGCGGATGGGCGTCGGTCGTCAACCGTCACCTGAACATGTTCACGTTGATCGCTCTTGGCGTCGGCACGGCGTACGTCTACAGCGTAATTGCGACGGTAGCTCCCGGTCTGTTTCCAGACTCGTTCCGCATGATGGGTCAGGTCGCGGTCTACTTCGAGCCCGCTGCTGTGATCGTCGCACTCGTGCTGCTCGGCCAGGTTCTCGAGTTGCGAGCGCGTTCGAGAACGAGCGCGGCGATTCGCAATCTCCTCGGACTTGCACCAAAGACGGCGCGCCGCATCGAATCCGACGGAATCGAGCACGACATCCCGCTGGAGCACGTCCACGTGGGCGACCGCTTGCGCGTCAAGCCAGGCGAGCGGGTCCCCGTCGATGGCCTAGTCATTGATGGGACGACCACCATCGACGAATCGATGGTGACGGGCGAACCGATCCCCGTCGAGAAGACCGCAGAAGCCGCGGTCACCGGCGGCACCGTGAACGGGACCGGCACGTTCATCATGGAAGTGAAACGCGTCGGCAGTGACACGCTGCTCGCGCAGATCGTCCGGATGGTCAGTGAGGCCCAACGCTCACGAGCACCGATTCAGCGTCTGGCGGATACCGTGTCGGCTTGGTTCGTGCCGATCGTGATCGCCGTTGCGGCGGTCACGTTTGTCGTGTGGACACAGTACGGTCCTGAACCACGCCTGGCTCACGCCCTCGTGAACGCCGTCGCGGTCCTCATCATCGCCTGCCCGTGCGCTCTCGGGCTGGCCACGCCGATGTCCATCATGGTCGGCACTGGGCGCGGCGCCGAAGCGGGCGTTCTCATTCGAAATGCTGAAGCGCTCGAACTCTTCGAGAAGATCACGACGATTGTCGTGGATAAAACAGGCACTCTTACCGAGGGGAAGCCGCGGCTCGCCACCGTCGAGCCAACTTCCGGCTTCGATGCCGCAACGGTGCTGCGGCTAACCGCGAGCCTCGAGAACGTCAGCGAGCACCCACTTGCCGCCGCGATCGTTCGCGGCGCACAGGAGCGGCAGATCTCTCTGTTGGACGTTCGCGATTTCGAGTCCGTGACGGGCAAGGGCGTCAGTGGCACCGTTGACGGGCAACGTGTGGCGATTGGAAACGTGCGGCATCTCGAAGCCCTCGGTGTCGATCCCGGCACGCTGCGCGATCGCGCTGAGAGACTTCGGCGTGAGGGCCAGACGGTCATGTTCGTTGTGATCGACGGCCGGCCCGCAGGTCTGGTCGGCGTCGCGGACCCGGTCAAGACAACCACGGTGGAGGCCATCAAGGCCTTGCACGCTCAGGGCATCAAGGTCGTCATGCTGACGGGCGACAATCGCACGACGGCCGAAGCCGTCGCACGTTCCGTCGGCATCGATCAAGTGGAAGCCGACGTGTTGCCCGACCAGAAGGCGGCTGTGGTCAAGCGCCTTCAGCAGCAGGGTGAACGGGTCGCGATGGCCGGTGACGGCATCAACGACGCCCCTGCCCTGGCGGCAGCAGACGTCGGGATCGCCATGGGCACGGGAACTGACGTCGCCATAGAGAGCGCGGGAGTGACCCTCATCAAGGGCGACCTCCGCGGTATCGTTCGCGCTCGTCGCTTGAGTCGGTTCACGATGCAAAACATTCGACAGAACCTGTTCTTCGCGTTCGTTTACAACGTGCTTGGCGTGCCCATCGCGGCGGGCGTGCTCTACCCGTTCCTCGGACTGCTGCTGAGCCCGATGCTCGCGAGCGCGGCGATGACTTTCAGCTCGGTCTCTGTCATTGGCAATGCGCTCCGGCTCAGGAGAGCAACGCTATGAGCGCCACGCATGGTCCCGCTGAGCAGTCCGGGCCGCCCAAATGGGCACAATCTCGCTCGGCTTCCCAGCCGCGGTATACTCGATCCGTGCAGTGGCGACATCGTATCGCCGTCGTGCTCTTGACCGTTCTGGCCGGCCTGCCCGTCGCAGGGACGGTGTGTGCGATGTCGTGTGAATCCGCCTCGAATGCAGCGGCCACACACCACGGCTCGGGTCCGAAGTGCGAAGATCCCACACCTCCATCGAGTGGACCGCAGATCAGTGGCTACCCTGAGCACGACTGCAGCACGCACGACGGCGCGATCCGGCAGGCATCGACGACCGCTGCAGAACGTGCGGACGTGACCGCAAAGTCAGCGCCGTTGATCCTAAGCGCCGTTGCGATCGAGTCCGTCGTCCTCCGCGACTCCCAGATCTTCTTCGACTACAGTTCTCCACCGCGGACCGCTCCCCCAACCACGACGCCACTCGTTCTGCGCGTCTGATCCCTCACCCATAGGCGCATAGCGCCCCGATTCATCGCGGTGCAACGGTGTCACGCCGTTGTGTTGCCGTGTCGTCGCACATCTGTGTGTGCGTGTGGGAAGGGATTGCATGAAGGAACACCGGCGTCGTCCCGGTCGCGGGATGCCGTTCAGAAATGCCGCAAGTACCGCCAAAGGCGTTGACTGGCGAGCGACGGTCCGCGCCTTTGTCGTGCTCGTCGTGCTCGTCGCGGCGCTTGGAGGCATCGCCGCCTACTCGGTCGTCAGTCGTGGGCTGAGTGCGCACGACGAACCGAGCCGCGTTGAGGCGATGCTCGCGGGAGCGATGCGCCGTTGGGCGACGCCCGAATCGGTCCGGAGCCGCAGCAATCCTGTGGAACCCACCGAAGCGGTACTCGAGCAGGCCACGGCGCACTACGCCGATCACTGCGCTACCTGCCACGCCAACAACGGCAGCGGCGAGACGACGATTGGGCGCTCGCTGTATCCGCGAGTCCCTGACATGCGCATCGAGAAGACGCAGTCGCTGTCCGACGGTGAACTGTTCTCGATTATCGAACACGGCATTCGACTGACCGGCATGCCTGGTTGGGGCACCGGGACACCAGAAGGAGAGCGCGAGAGCTGGGGCCTCGTCCACTTCGTACGTCGCCTCTCGAAGCTGACGGAGGAGGACATCGAGCGCATGGAAGCGCTCAACCCGAAATCGCCGGCACAGTTCAAGGAAGAGGAAGAGGCTCGCCGATTTTTGGAGGGAGCCACAGTGAAACCGGCCGACGCGTCTCCAAAGGACCGCAGGCACTGAGGGATTTAATGAGGTCGCATTCGTTTTCAAATCGTCGCCGATCACATGAAGGCATGTCTCGACGAACGTTCGTCAAAGGTCTCGCCGTCGGCGGCGCCGTCGCAGGTCTTGGCCTGTGGCGCACAACAGCGTTTGCACAAGGCAATACCCCGGCGCGCTGGAGTGATCTCTCCGGCACCGATTTCGATCTGCGAATCGGCGAGACGCCGATGAATTTCACGGGGCAGCCAAGGACCGCCATTACTGTGAACGGCTCGGTTCCAGCTCCAACGCTGCACTGGAAAGAGGGAGACACGGTCACGCTCCGCGTCGCCAACACATTGGGCGAAGACGCGTCGATTCACTGGCACGGCATTCTGCTGCCCGCGAACATGGACGGTGTGCCCGGACTGAGTTTTCACGGCATACGTCCAGGTGAAACGTACGTGTATCGGTTCAAGGTCCGCCAGGGAGGAACGTACTGGTACCACAGCCACTCCGGGTTCCAGGAACAGCAAGGGCTGTACGGACCGCTGGTCATTCATCCGCGCGAGCCCGAGCCGTTCACGTACGACCGTGAACACGTCGTGATGCTCACGGACTGGACCGACGAGAGTGCCGAGCGCGTGTTCGCGAAGTTGAAGAAGCGTTCGGATTACTACAACTTTCAGCAGAGAACGGTCGGGGATTTCTTTCGGGATGTTGGCAAGGATGGCCTGAAGAGCGCACTGGCCGATCGAAAGATGTGGGGCGAGATGCGGATGAATCCGACGGACCTCGCCGACGTCTCCGGCTACACCTACACATATCTGCTGAACGGCATCGCCCCGGCAGGCAACTGGACGGGCCTCTTCAAGCCGGGTGAGCGCGTGCGCCTGCGCTTCATCAACGGATCCGCGATGTCGTACTTCGACGTACGCATCCCCGGACTGCAGATGACGGTCGTCGCCGCGGATGGTCAGTACGTCCATCCGGTGACCGTCGACGAATTCAGGATCGCCACGGCTGAAACTTACGACGTCATCGTCGAGCCGAAGGGCCAAGAGGCATACACCATTTTCGCGCAGTCGTTGGATCGCACGGGCTTCGCGGCGGGCACGCTAGCCGTTCGTGAGGGCCTGCGCGCCGACATGCCCGACCTCGATCCGAGACCACAGATCACCATGGCAGACATGGGACACGGCGGCATGGGCCACGACATGAGCACGATGTCCGGGGCAAAGGCGACCGGATCTACCGCGTCGCCGGCTCAGGAACCGCATGCCGGTCACGCGGCGCCTCCCCCAACCACTGCTCCCGATCCTCATGCCGGTCATCAGATGCCCGCGCCGACGCCGGCAACTGCGGACCCGCACGCGGGGCACGACATGTCGTCGATGAGTGCAGGAATGCAACAGCACCCAGCGAGCGAGAGAGGCAATCCGCTTGTCGACATGCAAACGATGTCGCCGACGTCGCGGCTCGATGACCCCGGTATTGGCCTTCGCGACAACGGCCGTCGTGTGCTCCGTTATGCGGACCTCAAAAGCACCTTCAACGATCCAGATGGTCGCGAGCCAGGCCGCACGATCGAATTGCACCTGACGGGCCACATGGCACGCTTCGCCTGGTCGTTCGATGGCATCAAGTTCTCGGACGCTGAGCCTCTTCGTCTGACGTACGGCGAAAGGCTCCGCATCGTGCTCGTCAACGACACGATGATGACCCACCCCATTCACCTGCACGGCATGTGGAGCGACATCGAGGACGACGAGGGCAAGTTTCACGTCCGTAAGCACACCGTCGACATGCCGCCAGGCACGAAACGTTCGTACCGCGTGACGGCGGATGCTCTAGGACGATGGGCGTACCACTGCCATCTCCTCTTCCACATGGAATCGGGAATGTTCCGGGAAGTGCGGGTGGACGAATGAGACACCCCTCATTCCTCCTTGCGGTCGGAGTCCTGTCGCTGGCCTTGCCCGTGGCGACGTCAGCTCAGGATGCGCACGCCGGACACCAGCAGGCGAAGCCCGCCGCACAACAGATGCCAGCACCCGAAGATCAGCATCAGGCACAGGCGGAACTGCCCTCGTTCATTCCGCCACTGACCGACGAGGACCGCAAGGCAGCGTTCCCAGACGTGCAGGGGCACGCCGTACACGACGGCGCAGTGAACTACTACGTTTTGTTCGATCAGCTCGAGTGGCAGGCCGGCGATGGCGCGAACGGGATCAACGTCGATACCCGCGGATGGGTCGGTCGTGACCGCGATCGACTGTGGTTTCGTGCCGAGGGCGATGGCGAGAGTGGTCGTGTCGGCGAAGCGCAAGCACATGTTCTGTACGGACGTCAGTTCGCGCGATGGTGGGATGTGGTCGCCGGTATACGGCAGGACCTCCGGCCAGGCTCGCCGCAGACATGGGCCGCGTTCGGCGTTCAAGGACTCGCGCCGTACTGGTTCGACATCGAGGCAACGGGATACGTGGGCGCTTCGGGCAGGACCCACGCCCGCTTCGAGGTCGAGTACGAGTTGCTCTTCACCAATCGGCTCGTATTGCAACCGCTCTTCGAAGCAGAAGTCTTTGGGAAATCCGACCCTGATCGAGGGATCGGAGCCGGCCTCAGCACGACCGATCTCGGGTTCCGGCTGCGCTATGAGTTCAGACGCGAGATCGCGCCGTACATCGGCGTGACATGGAGGAACAAGTGGGGCAAGACCGCCGACTTCGCCGATACCGCCGGCGAAGACACGGGCGGCGCTCGATTCGTAACCGGCCTGCGGCTGTGGTTCTAGATGTTCGTAACTGGAGGACACGATGATGAAACGTTTCTTTGTGGCGGCTCTTGCAATTGCAGTGTTGACTCTCGGCGTCGGCGCTCGGCTCCTCGCGCATGAGGGCCACGAGCATAAAGTGATGGGGACGGTGACGATGGCCGCCGCCGATCACGTGATGCTCAAGGACAAGGACGGCAAGGATGTAATGGTGAAAGTGACGGCCGACACCAAGGTCAAGGCCAAGCCAGCGCTGAAGGTCCAGGAGATCAAGCCGGGTACGCGCATCGTCGTGTCGGCCGTCGAGGAGAAAGACAAGAGTATGACCGCGAAGACGATCGAAGTCGGCGCGGCGCCGGCCGCAGCCAAGTAATGGTTCAGCGACGCAGAGGAGATGTCGATGAAGAAGAACCTGCTGTTCGTGCTCGTCGTCCTTCTCGTGCCGTCGTTTGCCAGTGCGCATGTCAGCGTCCGGCCTCGCGAATCGAAGCCGGGCGCTGAAGAGCGCTACACCGTGCGCGTGCCTACCGAAGGCGACGTCCCGACGACGCACGTGGTGCTCGAGATTCCGTCGGACGTGGTCGTGTTGGAGGTTGTGCCTGCTGAAGGGACAACGTTTGATGTCGCGAAGCAGGGTTCGCGCATCAGCGCAATCACCTGGAGGAAGGAGATTGCCCCAAAAGCGGCTGCGGAATTCGCGTTCCGCGCCCGAAACCCGAAAACGACGGGAATCGCCTGGAAGGCGCATCAGCATTTCTCGGATGGTTCAGTCGCTGACTGGATTGGGCCGGCCGGGGACAGACGGCCAGCCTCCGTGACGAAGCTGAGCGCAGCTGCTGCCCCCGGTGGGGGCGAGCAGGTCGCGGAAGCCGCCGGCGTCGAGTCATGGCTACGGGCCTACGACGCCGCGTTCAATGCCAAGGATCTCGAGAAGCTCGCGAGCTTCTACCATCCGGAGGTCACCATTTTCGAAGGTGGTGGCGTCAACAACGGGTGGATCGACTATCGAGATCGTCACCTCGGACCCGAGCTGAAATCGTTCGAGAAGCTGGAGTTCGGCCACTCCAACACCAAGGTCACGGTTTTGCAGGGCGGCCAGTCCGCGTACGCCACCTCCGAGTACTCGATCAAGGCCAAGGTGGGTGAGCGCCAACTCGATTCGGGTGGGCTCGAAACGCTGGTGCTGGTGAGGGACGGCGCCGGCAACTGGAAGATCCGGCATTCACACACGTCGAGCCGACCGCGCCGGCCGCAGGCGTAAGTCGGAGGGCTGTTACATCAGCAGTTGCGCAGGCTGGAGGCGCTCCGCCGGCCGCAGCGAGGGAACGATGAAACACAACCACTATGCGCGGCTTGCCCTCATGACAGCCGTCTCGCTCGTCTCGATGTACGTCCTCATGTATTCGATGACGAACACTGGACGCGACGTCTACAACAGCTTGAACCAGCTCTACATGGCCGGGCTCATGACGGCGCCGATGGTCGTCATCGAGATGCTGCTGATGTCTGGCATGTATCAGAACAAGAGACTGAATGCGGTCGTCATGGCGGTGAGTGTTCTGGCGGGCGTGGTGTTCTTTACGTTCATCCGGCAGCAGGTCGCGATTTCGGATCAACAGTTCTTGCGGTCGATGATTCCACATCACTCTGGAGCGATCTTGATGTGTGAGGGGGCGTCGCTCGATGACCGGCGGATCAAGGACCTGTGCAAGACAATCATTGCCGGCCAACAGGCAGAGATCGATCAAATGCGCGCGATGCTCGATGAGACTCGCTCTCGATAGGCGTTCGACGCGGTGGTCGTGACATGTATCCCGTGCTCTTCCGCATCGGCGAGTTCGAGGTCACCAGCTTCGGCGTCCTCGTGGCAATCGGTGCCTTGGTTGGTCTGTGGATTCTGAGTCGAGAGCTCGCTCGATCCGGCTTGCCAGCGGACGCGCTTGACGCCGCGATCGCCGGAGTCGTCGGTGGCCTCGCAGGTGCGAAGTTGTTGTGGGTCGCGGAGCACTTCGGTGAGGAGCCGCTTCTCGACCTTCTCCTGAGTCGTGGCGGAATGAGCTGGTTCGGCGGCTTCGCGGGCGGCGGGCTCGCCGGCCTCGCCGTCATGCAGTGGAAGCGGCTGCCCAAGATGGCCGTGTTAGCGGCTGCGACGCCCGCCCTGGCAGTGGGACATGGCATCGGCAGAATCGGTTGCTTTCTAGTTGGCGACGACTACGGGCGTCCCTCCAACCTGCCGTGGGCGATTGCGTTCCCGCAAGGACTGCCTCCGACGACGGTTCCAGTGCACCCGACACAGCTCTATGAAGCGGCTGCTTTAGTGCCACTCGCGCTTTTCTTGTTTCGATGGAGGCGTCAACGCCGGCCCGATGCGTTCGTCTTGGGCAGCTACTTGGCCCTCGCGGGCGCGATTCGGTTCGTGATCGAATTCGTGCGCGTGAACGATCGTGTGGTCGGTCCTCTAACAGTGGCGCATGTGGCATCGCTTCTGGTGCTCGGCATTGGCGTGGCGCTTCTGCCGCGCGGCTCTGACCAGTGAGAGTCGTCCGAAGCTACGCGTACTGAACGCGAGAGCTACCGGTTCAGGAGACCGGCGCAACGATCGTCCCGCTTCGCATCCCTTCTGAACTTGCCAATCGTGGTGCTGTCGCGCTTGAATCTCTGGGGGCACGCCTTGACCTACAGCGAAATGCTCACCCAGCACCTCTGGTCCTACCGAGCAGCGACGTTCGCGAATGAGGAGGCAATCTTCGACACGCGGCTCAGCCGATTGCCGAATCCGCCGGTCTTCATCAGAGCAGCATCAGACCGAAACATTATCGTCCCCGACGACCCCCACTTGGCGAAGGCGGTCCTGGAGCTGGTGCCGCGTGAAAAGCGGCACAAGTGGTTCCGCAGCATGAAGAGCTCCCAAGCGCTGGCTTTGAGCATCTTCGGCAACCTGAGGATGGCGAACAAAACCGGATGCCTTTCAGAGGTCGTCGCTGACGATGATGCTATGCCGGCGTTTGGACCGGGACCGATTGGGTCGTCGGATCTTGAACTCGAGCACGACGTCCGTTCATTGAACGAGGTCAGGGCAACCAGCGTCGACGTGCTCGTGTCGGGCGGAACGTTCGTCTGTGTCGAGTGCAAGCTCTCGGAACAGGAAGTGGGGTGCTGCTCGCGACCTCGTCTGAAGAAGAGACATCCCGAGTATTGCGATGGTTCCTTCGTACGGCAAGGCGGTCGGTCACATCGATGTGCACTCGCCGAACGCGGAATGAGCTACTGGGAACACATTCCTGGTGTCCTGAATTGGGAAGTCGACCGCGACCGCACCCCTTGCCCATTGGCGAAACCGTACCAGCTCGTCCGCAACATCCTGGCAGCGGTTGTCGCCGAAGGCAACGTCAGACGTGGTCGCGGCCACGCTCTGCTCGTGTACGACGATAGGAATCAAGCGTTTCAGCCGCGCGAAAGCGGTCCGTTCGAGGAACTCCGATCACAATTGCGTGACGTCACCATGCTTCGCCGCTGTTCTTGGCAGGCGAGTCTCGCGGCGATGGACCGTCACGACGATCTGCAGTGGCTTATACGTGCATTGGACTGCAAGTACGGCCTAAGTCCGCGTCGTCATGACGACGGAGTCGCAATCCCTGGATCAAGCGCATGAAGTCCAATCAGCGTCGATGAGCCGCACACGGGGCACCGGTGGCTCAGGTTCGAGACGGTGATCCCGTCCAGAAAATCGCGTGTCGAAATCACGCACCTCGGGTAGCGGAACGTCTTGGAAACTTCCCGCGCTGCTTCAAGCAGCCGTTCGTCACTGCTGACGAATGCTTCGGCGACGCCGAGGTAGACAACCTGCCACATGTCCGGACCGCCTGGCCGGCTTCGCCCCTGCCTCGTCTTCGCCGAATGGGATGTCGATTGCGTGATGATGTACCCCATCGTGCCTGCAACAGCCCGCCAGACATCGACTCCGACGGTGAGGTCCGCGATCTGCGGACCGACAGGCTGAGTTCCTGTGCGGCGGGGACGGTTGAGAGCAACTTCAGGAAGGGCTCTGTGTGGAGAAGTTCCGCAGAGTAGTAGCGAGTATTTGGATCCGGCAGTTCAGGGCGGATCTCCTTGAGAAACCTCTCATGGTTTCGGTCAAGGTTCTGAAGCCAAGCGGCAATGGATGACGTATCGGCCGTATTAGGGCAATTGAGAAACTCAAGCAGAGACCGGCCCGGCCCAGTGCGCGGCAGAGAGAAGTCCCGCTCCTCACGAAAGAAGGCCCTGGCGGCCTCGGCCGCAAGTGTCATCGGTCTCTCAAGCAGCGCCACGTCTCCGTGGAGCTTCAGCATGATGGAGCAAAGGCGCTCGCGGCGATCGGCAGAAGGCGTCTTGAGGATCTCGCCCGCCGAAATCACGCTCGCGAAGACGATGACGGCCCTGGATCCCAGCGCGGCGACGATCGCTTCGCTCTCGACATGGTCAACGAGGTCGTTCCATGCTGACGTGTCGAAGTAGGCCAAGTTCAGTCGCATAGCTGTGGTCGCGTACGACTTGAACGCTACGCCACTCCACGCCGCTGGCCGATCACTTCGGGTTCAGCGCGTCGAGGACGAATAGACGCAGCTAGGGAGCGGATCTGCAGGAGGATGTTCGATCTGGGCGCGGTCAGATCGAGGGCAACGACTCTCAGCTGCTTGCCGCTTTCGACGACGGTGTGTTCAGCTGCCGTCACGCCTTCGTCCGCGGCATAGACAAGTGTTCCTCCGGGAAGGTTTAGGGCAATGCTGTAGGCCAGGAGTTGATACAGATCCGCGTTGCGGTATCCGCCCATTGGAAGACGTTTGTACTTGGCATCGCCGACCCAGACGATTGCACGCCGATCCAGCAGACAGAGATCCGGCTTGAGCGGCACCACGCCGGCGACGTCGAGGCTGGTCCGTGGAGGACGCTCGGGGAATGAACTCGGGTCGACATCCAGTGCCTCTCGAAGCGCGGTTCGGAGGAAACGCTCGAAAACGGCATTCATGTCAATCAGAAACGCCGACCCTTGCGTACCACCAGCGCCGAGTTCAAGAGACGCAGACCGAAGCACGAAGGTCGCCAGCGCAATCGCCGGCTGATAGTGACGATTTAGTCGCGTAAAGACAACGTCGGGGACAGCGGCCGGCAAGAAGCGGAGGCGTTTGACTGAGCCGAAAAGCCTTTGAGCGCGAGCCAATTCACGGCGTGTCACCACCGATCGAAGAGGAATCCGGCTCACCGTCGCAAGCGCGGCTTGTAGCAGCCGATTCTCAAGAATGTCCGCCGTGAAGATGTCATGGCGAACCTCAATCGGTGGTGCGTGTCCCAGCCTTCGCCGAATCTGTTCGTCGAACAGGATCCGGCCACGCGGCGCCTGCAGCGGCTCGTCTTCGCACTGATAGCCGTTGAGAAGTCCCCGCCGTGTCGCATGCTGGACCATCTTGGCCAGCATGATCGAGATCATCTCCACCAAGTCCAAATCGCGCGAGAACTCTGGCTGATGGTCGACCCACGATGCGGCGTCGCAGGCGTAGGAAACCAAAAGCAGTACCGAGGACATCGGCACCTTGGGCCGGATCTCAACCACCACTGTCGGGAGACAGACCAGGCCGATTCGCTGGTCGGGCGTCAGGTCGTATCGGCCGTCGAATCCAACGGTGGGCTCGATGCGAATGCCTGGATGGAGCCGCCGAATACCATCCCTCTCCTCAACAGACAAGGGAACTGCCGGCTCCGTTCTGAACTCAGTTAGCGTCAGTCGACGCACGCTCGTCGTCCTCGGGTTCTTCGGAGGGTGACGGAGTCACCAAATCGCCAAGCGACGTTCGCCCGCGTACGGTCTGGTACTGAAACCTTTTCAACTCCTCGGGCGAATCGAAGAAGCGGTCACCAAGTGCAGGCAGAATCGAGTGGTTCCAAATGAGTTCAGCCTTGTCTTCCGTCAGTGTCCGAGTGTCTTTGAGCAAGAAGTGACTTGGCCCTACTGATGCGTGCGGATCGTTCAATTGTCGATTGACATCGTCGAGCATGTCCGCGAGGAACGCCATGTCCGGCGCCTTTCGGTCGAGAAACCTTCTCAACAATCCCTTAAGCGGCGGACTGTCCGGCAGGAGGTCGACAAACCGGAAGCGCCGTCGCAAGGCCATGTCGAGCAAAGCGATCGAACGGTCGGCGGTGTTCATGGTACCGACGATGTGGACATTCGGCGGAAGGCGAAAGGGCTCCTGGGAGTACTGCAGCGTGATGGCGTCGTCGCGATACTCGAGAAGGTAGTACAGCTCGCCAAAGACCTTCGCCAGGTTGCCCCGGTTGATCTCGTCAATGACCAAGACGAAGCGGTGATCGGGCGCGGCTGTCGCCCTGGCGGCTAGGCGTTTAATCGGTCCGGGCTGCAACGCGAAGGAACCAGCGCCGACAGGTCGGTACCCTTCGACGAAATCCTCGTATGCGTACGACGGGTGAAACTGCACGAGCTCAACTCGATCTCGGTGACCGGCGATTGCATCGGCGAGCTTACGCGCGATGAACGTTTTTCCGGTCCCAGGTGGCCCCTGGAAGATCAACTGTCGAGCATCGAGGATAAGAGCGGCCCACTCACCGAGTACCGCCGGCGGATCGAGAAAGAGGTCGGCGCCGAGAGCACTCAGTTGATCGATCGACGTCGTCGCCAGAGACACAGGGCTCTGTGGGCGCTCGACAACTGGCAACTCGCCTTTCAACTTGCTAACCGTGCCACCGTCATTGCTCTTTGTCTTCTTCCGCTCCGTTTGCCACTGCTCGATAAACGGCGAGCGATAGAAGTGGAACCCCTCGCCCTCCTGGGGACTGAAGCTCTTTCGGATCGCCAGCAGGTCCGCGTCGATGTTGTCGGTGGCGCCGTGTTCGAGTCGTGTTTTGAATGCCTCCCGAATGAGCTTCTTGTCCCGCCGGGAGGAGATGTTCTCGAAATGCTCTGGGAAGATGATGTAGAGCCAAGCCTCGCGCATCGGCTGGTAAGCTCCACCTGAGAACTCGACGCCTCGTTCATGCTGAGCGAAGAGCCACGGGTCCTTAAGGAGGTCGCTCCTCTTCTCGCTTGGCGTCTCATGCCAGTGAATCAGGAACTCGTTCAGCCACGCCAGATGGAAGGGACGGTGCTGATTGAAACTTTGATCTCCAGCGAGGCCGCGCTTGACGCCAGAGATCGCCCATTCTGGGACTTGGACGGGATGTGTACACCAGCCGAGAACGGCTTGCACGTTCTCGATCTTCTTATCGGGCCCGGTCAAGCTCGTGAAGAACTGCTGAACGTAAAGCAACTCCGCGGCGAGCTGGTAGACATCGTCGTCGGCTCCATCGAGCTGCTTACGAAACTTCTCCAAGAACGAGCCCTCGCCCTCGTCGAAGCGCTCGACGAACAAGGCATGAAAGCGTTTCAGGTTCTGGGCAGCCCAGAGGTGGCGGTCGGGCGTAAAGAGGCTATCAAAGCGCACTAGAGAAGTGTCGCGAATGCGGGTCATTGCGAGGAATGTGTCTTCAGGAAAACCCGCCAATCGCGCCACTTGATGCCTCCTGCTGAGACGAACAGCTGCGGGTCCGACCAGATTGCGGCGACGCTACAACCGCTCGCGTGAACGTTGGCTACCGCGCCGGTTGATTGGCGCGTCGGATCATTCAGACTGCTCGTGTGATGCTAGCGGTTCTGCGACCGCACTTGGCCTCGGTAACATCGTCCGCGTTGTTCCGCCGACGAGTGTAATCGTGGCAGGTCGCGGACAGCGGGCACTCTTGACACAGAGGCGCCCGGATGCGGCAGATCAACGCCGCCAAATCCAAAAGAGCCCAATTGACTTTTGCTGGGCGCTCGGACGAGACGACCATTCTTGCCAACTTTTGAAGGTATGGGTCGTAGCGGATGTCGGCAAGGCGTCGCGGTCCAAAGTGGCGCTCCAAGACTCTCGCAACGTTGGCGTCAAGCAGCGGCTCACTGCGTCCATGCGCAAACAGCAGGACCGCATTCGCGACGTACTGGCCCACACCAGGTAAGGCCTCGATCTCTTCTCTGGCCGAAGGGAAGCGCCCACGTCGCTTGGCCATTTCGATCGCGAGGCTCCGCAAACTGGCCGACCGGCGCTTCCACAATCCGATCGGCCGCAGGTAATCCTGCAATTCGGCTTCAGAAACCTGTGCCAAAGCCTGCCAAGATGGAAAACGCCGAAAGAAGGGCGCGTAGAAATTGTTAACCGTTTCAGCCCTAGTTCGTTGGAGCAGCGCCTCGGTGACAACAAGCCGATACAACGAAGCTGACGGCCGACGCCAAGCGAAGCTTCGGCCATGACCCTCAAGCCAAGCAAGCAAACGACGTCGCACGCTGTGGCAGGACTCACTGCGTGGAAGCCGCCGGTCACCGTGTGCGGCCTTGGTGTTTCCGACTCTTCGACTCACGCGAGCGATCGTCACGCGAAGATCCTGGTAGCGCCACCATGCGCAGACGCCCGCGGACGGACGCGAATCAATCGTGGCTGCGAAAAGAAATTCTTGCTCGAGTATGTTGACTGCACGAAGCACTGTCCTGTCGGCAGCTCCACCAGTTCGAACCCCTTGAACTCGGGCGCGAACTCGAGCAGGTCCTTGGCGTTTTGATTCGAACCGAGACCGAAGACAAACTTGGTCGAAATGAAACGCTGAATTTCTGTCGGAATGGAACCCACGTCCTGCGTGGCAAAGACGTACGACGTGCCTTCGTGCCTGCTGAGCCGAATCCGGCTGTCCAATTTCTCGCCGAATGCTTCGGAAAGGTACTCGTGCGCTTCGTCGAAAATCACCATTTTGTTGAACTGCCCCTGGACCCTGCTGATTTGATTCGCACACACGAGGAAGAACCGTAGGGCATCATCTCTGCTGAAGAGCGGCTGTCTCAGGTCGATGACGAGCACGCGGCCCGGTTGCACAACCTCGCTGAAGTTGATCCCGGCCGACTCAGAGAGATGCCTCTCCGCAAAGGTCAGGCGCTGGTTCGCTGCGTTACGGCTTCCTGGATTCGGGAACGCGGTGATCTGAGTGCGGAGCCCCGTGACTGACACGTCTCCCTGTTCCCGCAGCTGGATCAAAGCATGGCGCATGAGCTGCGAGTACAGCCGGTTGGCGTCTGGCTCGCCCATCAGTAACTCCCAGTCCTCGACGTGAAGCGTAGAGGGCCGGAATAGAAGCTCCTGCGCCGTGGTCGTGCCATACTCGGCCAGCCGGTGTGGTCTGAGTTCACCCTTCAAGGCCAAGACGTGCATGTCGCGAACAGCCGCAGGCAATGCGCTCAATTCGTCCGCGAGTCTCTTGACATCCCCGGCATCTGCATTCGGATTCGTCAGAGAGGACAACTCGAACCTGTCGGAGGCGTTGCGGCGGTAGTTGAATACGATGACCGCCAATGGTGCCCGGAGCTGGTTGAGGTTCGCGATCGATTGGACGGCCGCTTCCGTTACGGCTCCTAGAAGGTAACTCTTGCCGGACCCCATGTAGCCGAAGATCCCGAGCACCTTCGGTTGGTCGAGGTCAAGCGCGACAGGCTCTTGTGATCCCGTAGCCAGCTTGCCGAGAACTGTCCAGCGAGATCCAGGCTGGCGCGAACCCACGACGAGTTGCGGCGCGGCCATCTGCGGCTGTTCGCCGGATGCGACCACCGCCGGAGTTGGAGGAACAGGCGTCGACGAGTACACCGGAGCGGGCGGTTGAACGGGCGTCGCGGGAGTCGGGGGCAGTGGCGCTTGTTGGATGACCGGCGGGGTCTCGGGCACCGGGGCGGGAGCCGGCGCCGGTCCTTCCACGACCGGTTCCAGCTTCACTTCCTCGTCCTCGATCTTGAGGAGCGTCTTCAACGGTGGCCGCAAGTCGAAGCCGCCCACGCTGCTTGGCCCGCATGTGCTTGTCGCCTCGGTCATCATATCGTCGAGGCGCGTCCTGGCAAACAGTTCGTTCGGGCCTGCGACTTCGCCCGGCCACAGAAGACCCGGTACGGCGTATGGATCGACGTACGCCTCTTCGATTCGGAGGTCAGCCGTGACATCGAACTGGTTGCGAATGACGGCAGTACCTGTGTGACTCATGCAACCGGGCGCGAGCCACAAGAGGCAAGGCGTACCCACGGAAATCGCGCATCTGCCCGCAAGTACGTCTTCGATCATCTTCGCCCGCTGCTCAGCGGGAACAGGGTGCGCGGCGAAGTCCAGTGCGAAGTCCATAAGAACGGCAAGTCCGCTTCGGCGTCCGAGCGCCACCATCGTGTTGCCCTCGGTCGCCGGCAACGCGTCACGTATCGATGCGAGGACTTCGTTCGTCTGTTTCAGTTGGTCCCGTGCGCGCTTCAGCTCTGGATCTGAATCGGGAGGCCGCGGTGCCGGGTTCGCTGGTGTCCCATGGTGCTTGACCTCGATGGGTGTCAGGCAGACGTGGGTGCCGATGCCGTCGCGGACACAGCCGACAGCCAAAAGATCCGCGCGTCTCTGGAACTTCTTCCCCCCGAGGGCTCCAAGTAGCTCAGCTAGCGGGTCAATCGGTACGATGGTTTGGATCCATGGCGCGGGTCGAATCCACGCTGCAGGCGTGGTGACATTCGCTGGCAGCAAAAGCTGTAGGGCATCGTAAAAGCCGGCGGCGGCATTCTCATGAGCGTCGCCTGCGGCGTATAACGTAGCCAGGCCGACGGCACGTCGACCTAGTTCCGAAATCATGAGGTTGATCCGCTCCTGGGAGAGCATTTGGCGCGATGCCAAACCGACGCTCAGCGAAGCGGGAATTCGCGCCACCACGTAGTAGGGACGCCTGGCAAGGTCGGCATCCGCCTGGCGTTCAGGATTCAGCCAAGAAGGCCGCCACTCCCAAAGCAATCGGGCTGCGCTGTTGGTGGTGCCTGCAAGCGTCAACGCCAGCAGCTGGGGCGACAAGTTGAGGGTCCCGATCACTTCCCACTTGCCGCCTTGTGCAATACCAAGGGTCTGGAGGCTTGGGCTGGATCGCAGGGCCAGATCGCTGCCGATCGTCTCAAGCTTGCGAAGCAGAGACGCCAAGCCAAGTACGTCCTCATCTGCGTTGGGCCTGAAGTTCTGATCCATGTGCCCGGGGGCGTTATCGGCCGGCAAGAAGCGCCGCAGCGGGAGCGGACCGAGGAAGCCGGCTGATGTCCCATTCACCACATCGAGACTGACGCTGGCGTTCTCGACGAACGCCACATCCGAGTGAGAGGGAACAGCTGGCGGCTGGTACGATCTCCACTCGAACGCGACTTCACTATCGGGGTTCTTCTCTCGGAACGTCGCGAGCCGGTCTCTACTCGGAGGCGGTCCTTCCCTGTACGCTGAATCCCACACTCTCGCGCCGCCGGGCAGGGCTGTAACCAGTGGATTCGACGCGTCGGTCAAGAACTCGAGGACCGCGTTGTCGATCTCGGCAGAGCGCGGGGCTTGGGCAACGCTGCGGAGATCGACAACAAGGGAGCCGACATACGGCGAAACGGCTAGATAGTCGTCGAGCGACCTCTGAACGACCTTGTCGTTGATGCCGGAACGTCCGGCCCAGGGGAGCGGCAACCCGGTCGCCTCGGACGGAACTTCGACGAGGCCTTGTACCAAGGTAGCTAAAGCACTCCACTGGATGAAGTCTCGTTCAGGCCCGGGATCGATCGGAACCGCCACGAGCTGAAGCTTCCCTCCGGTAGCATTCGGCGCATGGCCGACTAACGGGAAGTTCCACCCCTCAGCCAAGCCGAGAAGTTCTCGGCTGCCGGGCGCCCGCACGTCGATGTGGCGCGCAAACGTTGCCACCGAATGAGCCCACGTCAAACGAACAGGATGAAGCGGCGATAGCAGGACTGCCTCAAGCTGGCCGAAGTGCTTTCCTGGTTGGCCGTTTACGACAACGACGGAGAACGGGTAACTGGTCCAGAACGTCTCGGCTGGTGAAATCGCTTCCGCCGCATCGATCAGCGCCGCGTGGGCCTGATTGTAACGACGGACCACCGTGCTCGGAACGGTCGAGGGGTCGAAACCTGACAACCAGAGAGCATGGGATTCCGGTGTCAGGCCGATGGCTGCGCACACTTCTTCGAGCGAGTCGCCAAAAGCGGCCCACTCTGGCGTCCCGAAGATGGTGCTTGGGCCACTCCCGATTCCCGGGAGGCTGCCATGCGAAAGGCCGATGAAAAGGGGGCTCTTGGTCGCCGGGTGTCGGTCAGGCCAGACGGCGACAGAACTCCCTGATGCCACAACTGTGTGGAACAACGAAACAAACGGCAGGACGCCGAGCTGGGAACAGATTCCGCGAACGACACGCGTTTGATGCTGACCGAGAATCGAGACGGTGGCCGCGTTGCTCGGCGGCCTCCGTGCGGCGGGCTTCCCCTGGAGGACGGCCACGATGCCAGAAGAGACAGCTGCCGGCTGTTCTTCCAGGATGCGAATGACCGCCAGCTCGTCTTGTTGGCCGCTGGCTTGACGCGTAAGTGTTGTTCCGTCTGCAAGCGCGGGCCTGCCGACGCCAAGGCCAATGACGTTGGGGTCTACGCCGAGCGTGGCGTCCCCTACGCTTACGGGACTCGGATCGTTGAAAGCACCAATCCCGGCGCGTACGGTGCCGTCGTAGACGCACACGTCATACACATCTTCATCGGCCAGTTTGATCTCGGGGGTGCTTGACGGTGCGGCCTGTTCGGCGCCTGGCTCGCGGACGAACTCATCATCTCCGGTCGGCGACACGACCGTGTCGCCATCAGCCCTCAGGACGATGGTCGGAGCCAGGCAAGATGGAACGACGAGTTCCATCTGTGAGCGTGCCTCCCGCGCAGCAGCGAAGCCGTCTGCCGAACGATTGTAGATCTTCAGAATCAACGCAAGGCTTCGGTGGGGATCCCACTCACTCGTGACGCGTTGTGATGTAGCGTCAATGGCCCCCGAATACTCAACTTTGATGTTGCAGGTGACCCTCAGCAGGCCGCCAACACTGTCGGCGTTCGCGACCGTTGCGGACACGCCTTTCCCAGATATCTTCACCTCGATGTCACCGGGGTGGATCCAAGCATCGCCATCAATGGCGCCTCCAGGCTCATCCTCCTCGACAAAGAGGGACTTCCAGCGACCGCGATACTGGAGTTCAACTTCGGGGCACTGGATCGCGCAGCGCCATTTCTTAGCAGTACTCGGGAAGGTGATACTGCCGGTGCGGGTCGCAAGCAGGTAATTGTCCGTCGATTGAAACGGCTGTATGACTGTCTGGCTCGATGGCAGCGGTTCGACCGGCCTCTCCTCTTTGACCTCATCGATCGCCGCCTGCAGATCTTCCTCCGTGACACCCCACCAAGTTCCGTCAGGCGCAGCCGGATATACCGGCGGCTGCGGGCCGATAACGGACACCGACGATGGCGCTGCAAACACTCGACGGCCGACGGCCGCTGCGCTCGACCCGTCGGCGACTTGATCGAGCTGGTTCCACGGAAGGTCGCGCCACGGCGTCCGGCTTCCGGCACCCTGAACGCGACGATCCAACTCGTTTAGAAGGACGACGCGATGTGAGCTGGAACCGAGAAAGTTGCCAACGACTTGCTGCCAAGTCTTGATGTATTTCGTGAGCGCCTTCTCGTGAGGAAGGTGGTCGACTGGCGAGTTCCCGAACGGACTTCCGGCTTCCAACTGGGGTACGACCAGGCCGGCGACTCGAACGATGTCCCAGGCGAATCGAGGTTGAAGCCCTTCGGCAACCGCTCGGTCGAGTACGAGCGGAAGGTGATCGCAGAAGTCTGACCACTCGACCAAGAAGCCATCGGTCCAATGCGAAACCGTCGACGAACCGATCTCGCGGAACAGCAAGGCATAGGCATCAGCAACCCAGGCAGCCGTGTTAGCAAAGCCGTCGAAGAAGGGCCCCGAAGTGCTCAGGCCGCGCGACGCAAAGAGGTGCCGAACCACGAGCGTCGCGAGCGTCGCAAGGTCACAGATGCTCCCATCGACTGGAAACCGCGGACCGATGAAATCGCGAACGGCGCTCTGAAAGGATGAATCCGGCTCCCCCGCCCCGCGCTCCCACACAAAAATCCGATCGTCCGCCGTCCGCCACCTCAATGCCTCGGCCCAGCGGCTCGTGAGCGGCGCGCCCGGGAGGTCGAGATCACTGACGTAGATCCCGCGCCTCGGTGTCACGCTGTTAAGGTCCGCGACGAGCCGGACCAACTCAGGTCGCAGCGCTTGCGGGAGCTGGACCGAATATAAGCCTCGGAACTCAGCAAGGTAAGTCGCCAGTGCGCTGCCCAGGAATCCCATAGTCGTCAGAATCCGGACTCGATGACGAGGGCGTCGTCGGCATCCGGGCTATCCGCACTCAAACCCGTATCCTCAAGCAAACCGACCAGCGTCGATCGGTCTATCAAGATACCGAGCGACGACAAGTCGTCCATGAGCATCCTGAGGGTGCAGCTCTTCCCAGGGCGACCGGCCAGCAGGGCCGTCTCCACGACGAGCCATTCGGGGCCAAGCTCGACCCAGAAATGCGACTGCTGAGAGCGGGCCAAGTAGTAAAGGTCCGCTTGGTCGCTGGAGTCGTCATCGGCGGATCGTTGCAGCATCAAGTACCTGATGAACTCCTTCGTGTTCGTGGCTGTCGAAGCTGTGATCGACAGGCTGTCCCCAAGCGTCGCGAGATCTTCAATTGACAGCGCGTCGATCCATTCTGGAACCGTCGTGCGCGGGTCACCATCCTGCGGTTGGTTCGTTGGATTGTTCACGAAGAACGCGATCAATCGGCGCCTGACTTCGTAACCCCTGGCAACGTTGTCCGCAAGTGCACTCCACATCCTCTTCTGCGAAGGCGCGAGCTGCCGAGGATGAACCACGGCGAGGGTGAACTGACCGTTGAGCAGGCCGAGGAGTTTCTCCCTCTCGGGACCTTGCTCTAACCCTCGTCGTCGCTCAACCAGCCGATCGTAGATGCGCACGTACCATTCCGCCTCCCAGAGATATCCAAACGCCAAGGCACCACGTAGCAGCGCAAGGCTCCAGTCAACCCAGCGTCTTTCCGGTAAGTGATCCAGCCAGCCGCGTTCGCGATCACAGAGGATGACCCACTTGGCCCAGAACCACTTGAATGGCGTGCGCGGCAGCGCGGCTACGTGGGGAAAAGTAACGGCGGCTTCGTGCTGTCTCGGTCGTACGGTTGGCCACTCGGGCAACGGCTTCCCGGAAGCTGCCGCTAGCGTTCTCAGCTGTTCCCAAACCGCGCTGGAGATTGACGTGTAGATGGCACCGGCTGCACCAGCCAGACCGCGTTGAGCCGTTGGTTGCGCTTCAAAGCCAGCAAGGAACTGGCGAGCCACAGCGCCAACCCCATCCGAACCGCCCAACAGACCGAAACGTTCAATGATCTTCGCGAGGTTTGCTGGGTTCTCTTTGTTGACGATCCCGTGCAACGTCTGTAATGCCACTAGTTCCGGGTGAACAGGAACTGCGGATAGGGACTTGTACGCTCTTGAACGAGGCGCTCTCAAGCCGAAGAGCAGGGCTGCCAGGCACTCCTTGGCCCTCGGTCCGGCAACAATCGAACTGATATCCGCTTCCCGAGCAAAAGGAATCGATTCCAGAACTGCAGGTGATGCCTTACCGATCTTCTCGAAAACGACCCTTTCCAGCTTCTGTTTTGTGGTTGTCTCGAGACCAGCGAGCTGCGTCGCGACTTCGCTGAGCGTCGAACCCTCTGAACGCCATAGGAGGTCCGTAAGCAGGGCTTCGGTCTGCTTTGAGTACTCCGGCCTATCCAGCGGCAGTGCCGCCTCTAACCAACTGTCAGCCATATCAATGCTCGTGCGGACGATGAAGGGCTACCTACATCGCTCGAAGCGCGGGAGTTCCGGTTGGATTGGGTTCGAGGCGGAAGTGATCACCGCTTGAACCGACCACGTGTAGCAACAAATCCTCGGTCTGCTTCCTGCCGACCAGTGCGGCCCGGGCTCGTTCGATCCGTGCGAAGGCGCCGTACCCGATCTCGGTGAATCCAGTGAAGTCACCCGTTGCCTGGATGAGACCTTCACGCGCGATGGCGAAGTCGACAACGACATCTGCGATGCGTTTCACGTCGGTGGCACCCACGACACTGATTTCGGCGATCAGCCTGTCGCTTTCAGCCACCATGCGGACGCGAAGGTTGCCATGCGGGATCGCGACGAATGCTGAGAATGGATCTGGCAATGCGCTTAGGGCATACGTCCGTGGACGAAGCGGCAGCACAAGAATGTAGTGTTGCGCGGCGCCTAATTCCACGCGCGGGAGTATCAGGTTCGTGAGGCCCACTTGGAGCTGGCTTCCGCCAGGCAGCTCGCTCAAGGCCGCGCTGTGCTCCCTGAGCCACGCGTTGATCGTGTTGCGAAAGGTGAAGTTCCCTGTAGCGAGACCCGCCTGGCGCAGCAATAGGACGCCTCGCCACTTGCGCAAGATGCGAACCCGGTCAGACCCGATTCGGCTCCCACTCGCTAGATCCCCTGCGATTTCCGCTGACACCAGCTGGTCCAAGGCCTGTTCACCGTCGGAATGCGCGGCGGCTGGCAGGTCCGGTAGGTTTCGCAGCTGCACGGCGGGCAGCTCAATGTCGGCGGCGTCACAGATGTCGAGAATCTTGGTTCTGAGCTCGTTCCAGGAATCTGCATCCCTTGCGGGATCGAGACGCGCGAGGCTCCGATGAAAGGGACTGAGCGTTGGCTCGATGGCGTCGACGAACCGTCGCTGCACCGAGCCATATACGGTTCGTGCCGTTTTCGCTCCCCGGGAGATCTTTTTCCAGCTATCCGAGGACGGGTTAGGAAACAGGTTCACGTACACGCGGCGGTGCGTCAATTCGGCGAGAGCCTGACTGTCACCCAAGCGATGCCGATCCTCAACCCAGCGACAAGGATGGAGGCCGTTCAGCCATGCTTCCTCGGGAGGCCCTACGATGGCCAGAGAGAGGTAGGCCAAAAGATCTCTGTAGGAGAGGCGTCTCCCAGCAGCGACCTCGACACCGCGCATGAGGGACAGGAAATGTTCCCGCAGTATCGGCGCGCGTAGCCACTGAGCGTTAGCCGCAAACGGACATACCGAGTAGGCGGCGCACTGCTGACCGTTGATCGTGCAACCGCCGTCGTTCCACAACGAGGCTCTCGTCCAAAACGCTGTGCGCTCTCCGGCAACAGTCACTTCCCTGGAGCCCTGTGTCGGATCGACGCTTCCAATGGGGTGGTATGGCGCGACGGCGGGAGGAGACTTGCTGAAATCTATACTTTTAGTTCCGCCGGGGGACGGCTCCAGAAGGGAGAGCGTGTCGAGAAACAGGGCGTGAACGACCAGCTTGTTCGTTTGGCCATTAAAGACAGCTTGTGAGTAGTACTTTGTCGACCGTGTCGGTTTGAAGGGCACCGCGAGTCCGGAAGCCGCATCGAGTTGCTGGTCCGGGCGAGACAGCCAAGCCAGGATTTGCACAGCGAGGGCGCCAGTCGACGAATCATTCTCATTCACCCCTGATTCACTCGCTGCAACCTCTTCGATCAAGATTCCGCGATTGACGTTGCCGAACAAGACGACAGGGTTCGTCTGATCCAGCCTTTGGAGGCCGTCCACGAGATCCTTGTAAAGCGATGTGGGCAGGTTGCGACCCAGGCAATCCGGCCTAGGAATGGACGCGTCGTTGATGAAAGCTATCTCGAGCCCATCGTGCACTGGGAGCGCCGATGTGGGCCATTCACTTGGTACCGTCCGTGGTGCGGGGTCTCCGGTTCCGCGGCCAGGCAGCGTGACGTTGAGGGCGCCGGCGAGGATGCGCAATGCCTCCGACTTACCGTTTCCTGGTCCACCGATCAGGAAGCACCAATGGACCTCTCGCCGTTCGCGCCAGCCCACGAACGCATCTACAAGATGGTCGAGAGTGTTATTAACGCCAGCAGGAAACCTCCCAACGACTGCGGCACCATCCGCGCGAGGAATGGGCAGGGCGACCGCGGCCTTCTGACCGTACGCCTGGAGCAGGAGGCGATCGACAGTCTCATTCTGCTTGTACGGCATCTTCGGCAGCGTGAATCTTGAGAAGGGCGAGGGCCAACGCTTCGCCCAATAGAGGCGGAACCGCATTGCCGATCTGGGTATAACGAGGACACGTCTTCTTTCGACGATCGCCTCCGCTTGTGAATGGCCCGTCGAAAACGAATTCGTCCGGGAAGCTTTGGAGGCGAGCATACTCACGCACGGTTAATATTCTCGGCTCGCAGTAATGAATGTAATCGTCCGGTAGCGTGGTAAGCGTGTGGCCGATTTGGTCGCCGCGTAAAGGCACGACGACGTGCTTTGAGATATCCAACTCCGCGCGATCGCGCTGGTGAAGTTGAACGCCCTTGCGGTATTCCTTCTGGATCTTCCTGAATCGCTTTTCGGTTTCGTCCTCGTGATTGGCGAAACGATGACTCTGCGCGGGAATTCCCGGCCTGTGTCCGTTTCTCAAGAGGCTCTGGTACTTGGACTCCCTTGCACCGTAGAGTCCCTGCCTAAACCCTTTCGGCGATGACTTGTCTTCGCACTTCACGGTCCCATGCTTGCGAATCAAGTCGGAAATCGCCTCCTCGACATGGACGGGCCGCTTCACCGGCAGTGACCTTTGCTGAAGAAACCCCCGACGCGATTCGTAGAGAGTCTTGAACAGCTCCGCAACGCCGGACACGGCGTCCTTGCGATACGCGAAAAAGAATACGCGCGGGCGCCGTTGCGGTACGCCGAAGTCGGATGCCTGAACTAACTCGGGATCCCGTGTGCAATAGCCCAACTCCTTCAAGGCATCAACGATGCGCTGGGCGAATGGGATCGCAGGCCGACCATTCTTTCGAATAAGTCGCTGCTTCTTCCCGTGCTCGATGCAGATGCCCCGCACGTTCTCGATCAGAACAAAGCGCGGACGGACGACCTTGACGAAGTCGATGTAAGCCCGGAACAACTGGTTTCGCGTATCCGTGCGACGGCGGTGGCCAGCGAACGAGAATCCTTGACACGGTGGCCCTCCGATGATCGCGTCAATCGATCCACGCAACTTCCTCAGTTCGGAGCGGTGATCGCGGAGAGCCCGTCGTATGTCGACGTTCTTTTTCTCCAGCCACTCTGGCCAAAGGAAAGGGTATTCGGAGTTCGAATCGAGGAAGTTACTGGAAAACGTCTTGAAGGCAGATGCATCGCGCTCTATGGCGAAAACGCCCTGCCATCCAGCCTGGCAGAACCCGAGAGAGAACCCGCCACAGCCGGCAAAAAGGTCAATGAAAGTTGGCTTTTGCGGCTTTATCAACAAGTCGGCGGCGGGCATGCAAGCGGCCAGAATAAGGCTGCGGCTCCGAGCCGTCAATTGTTTTCGTACTTTTTTCGCCTCTGTTTGGGGCCGCACCCCCGCAAATGGTGTGTGGTCAATCGCTTACGCCGTGCAGGAAAATCCTGGGAAAGCTCGACGGCGCTACCAGTCTGCGCCTCCCATCCCGCGGCTGGTCAACTCGCGATCACATTCGTGACATCGAACAACCGAAAGTCGTCGATGCCGGTCGCCGTCCATTGCCTGTAAGGTGCTGAAAACACAGCCCCTAACAGTGGCACCTGGCATGAACCTGTCCAGGGATGCCGGCCTCTCACGAGCTCCAGGAGCGCCCCATGTCACCGCGCGGAAAGCCAGCTGCCAGTCGCCCTCAATCCTCATCGCGTCCCTTGGGCCGGAAGAGGCGAAGCTCTCGTGCCGTTGACCGCGTCACTCGGCGCTGGCGCCGCGATACGCGCCCGTCGTTGGTTCGTGCAGCGGTCTCCGCAACGAGATCTCTCCGATGGAACCGGCAGCTCATCGAGGCTGTCCTCGAAGAACTGTACGTCGACGACCACTTCGAAGAGTTACTGGGAAGGGCGACGGGCGACCTTCGGCCCGGTCAGTACGCACAGGCGATCGCCGTCGCCTTAATATTGCGCCACAGCTGGCACCCGAACGACCTCGCCTGCATGCTCAAACGGCTCAGGCTTCGCGTCGGTGACGCGTGAGTTTCCGGCGCAGCTCGCGCAGAAGGGCGTGTAATGTTCATGGCCAACTGTTCACGCAGGCAGGTAGAACTTTCCTGGTACCAACGACCGCCCGCCTCTTCCGTGTCGACAGCCATGCTCGCAAGCGACTGAAACTGCCCGAGTTCCGGGCGCCTCTGCCGTTTCAACTCTCCGGCATGTGATCTGCACCGGTCTTGCCCGCCATTTCTTTCTCTTCAGCTAGCGCTCAACCGGCTATCGGTCCGTCTTCGTAGCCCAACAGCCATGCGTTAGCTTGCATGCTTCTGTACTGCGCTGTCCTGTACTGGTAGTACGCAGATTCTGCGTACTACTTCTTCCCTTGGTTGCCCTCGTCGCGATTGTTGCGACGCGGCTTGGCCCACCGTGCCTGCGCGGCCTTCCGCAACGCCTCGCTCCGCTCCTCGGGACCGATGTTGCGCCAGCGCGCAGCACCAAGGCCAACGGCCTGCCTTTTTATGGGCGATGGAGAGAGTTTTCGGCTCGCGATGTCGAGCATCTCCAACGCGAGATCGAGAAGGACCTCCGGCGGAAGTCCTGTCTGTCGCATGATGCGCCGCAGCGTCATCGTTCGTCTGACGCCGAGACACGTCGCCAATTCCGCCGAAACATGTCCGCTTGCTGGGGGGCTCGCTTTTGCTGTTGACATGCGTAAGCTCGTACTGCTAGATCAATTCTAGTTCCGACGACACCAGCGCGGGAGGTTTTCGATGCCCTGCGACCACGTAGTCAGAGTGATGCGACGCGTGAGTACGATGGTGTTCACGGCTCTCCTTCTCCTGCCCACACTGGCATTTGCCCAGTCTCCTTGGGAGCGCGCCGCGAGCAATCTCGAACGCACGTTCACAGGCCCGTTGGCGCGCTCGCTTGCGCTCGTGGCCATCGTCATCGGTGGACTGATGTTCATGTTCGGAGAGGGCGGCGCGAAACGCCAGATCTCCGGCATCGTGTTCGGCGGCGGACTCGCGCTCTTCGCGGCGCAGTTCCTCGTCTGGTTGTTCTGAAACGTCCGTAAGGTTTGCGGAGGTGCGGGCATGCCTGATCGCCCGACGTACCGGCCCGTGTACAAGGCGCTGCATCGTCCCCTGACGATCTGGGGCGTGGACAGGCGTCTGTTCTTCCTGTCACTGCTGCTCGGGGCGGCGACGTTCAACCTGTTCTACTCGTTCCTCGCCGGCCTGCTGATGGCCGGCGGGTTGTACGGGTTTGCCCTGTGGGCGACGGCTCGCGACCCGGAGATGCTCCGGATTCTACTCGCTTCGTCGAAGGCGCGGAGACGATACGACCCCGGAAAGCACGATCGTGTGGACGTGGAGGTGACGCCGTGGTGAACGTCGGGCGCATCCTCCGCGACTACCGAGACGCAGGAAGCGTTAATAACCTCTTGGCGCTGTGGGGGTTCGTCGACGACTCAACGTTCCTGACGAAGGCCGGTCACGTTGGCGTCGTCTATCGCCTTCGCGGCGTCGACTACGAAGGCCTGTCGCATCCGCAGCGACAAGCGCTCGTGCATCGCTTTGAGGCGGCGCTTCGACTGCTCGATGAGCACTGCCGCGTCTACCAGTACCTGCTCAAACGCACG
>DATEKY010000064.1:0-10604 GCA_035277225.1 Xanthobacteraceae bacterium | reverse complement strand
GCCCAATGATCGCTGTCGATGGTGGAGAGGTGGTCCCATACTGCGCAGCCGATAGCGAGCAGTATATTTAGCTATGTTGCGGGAACCTTTCGGCCGCGCGCGCCCGCGAAACTTAACATCGCACTTCAGTTGGAAGGAGATCTGCACGGCGCGAGGTCATCGCGGTGCGTGTCATCGATCTTGCAACGGCATGACCGAGGCCAAAGCGTCGAGCGGGCGCATCATCGAGGAGACGAAGGCTTTGGGCTCGCGGTGAGCTATGCAGACTCCGCGCGTTTCACCCGGCCAGTGCGAACAACAGCGTCCTGCTGCGGACTGATCGCGCGACTGCTGTCCTGAACACAGAACACCGCGGCTGCCGGTGGCGTCGAGCGCTGATAGTCGCGCGCGTAGTAGCGGCGGCACTCGCTGACATCGCGGCTGTGACGATCAGCGCGGTTATTTTGATTGTCCCGGTGCACGTGGCGTCCTCCAACTTCCATCCTAGACAGCCGCCCGCGCACCGGCAGCAACATACGTTAAGCAGCCGCGGCGCTCGCTTCGAAAAAACGGCCCGCGACACGGGCCAGTCTGAGAGGAAGTGGAGAGTTGATGGAGGCATCGGGTGAACGCCGGCGGCTCCGATAAGTTGCGGCATCGAGACGCGAAGAGAGATGCGGTCGATGAATCTAACCTGTGTTTAGTCGCGCGTCGCACGAACCCGCCGCCAGGAACGAAACAGCCGCATCGGCTTTCACATCACGCTGAACAATTGGAGCGTCCGGTGAAAGCACTCGTGTGGCACGGCAAGAGCGACATCCGCTGCGAGGCAGTGCCCGATCCGAAAATCGAGCATGGGCGCGACGCGATCATCCGGTGAGGTTGCGCTGAGCGGCGGGACAAGGTGCATCGCCGGGAATGGGTCAGACTGCGGCGCGTACCGATGCACTGCTGTCGCGGCCAGAAACCGGCAAAATGACCGCGTCCGTCGTCCCCATTGCGGCCGGTTGGCACCCGGCGATGCGCGAAGACAACGTCGAGCGCGTGGAAAAGGTTCGCAGTTCCTATTTCGGCCGCGGCTCGCGCAGGTTCGCGCCCGCCTCGACCAGCTTGCCGCTGCGCTGCGCGAGAACCGCATCGCGCAGCGTGATCGCGGCATTGCGGACCTCCTGCTGATAGTCGTCGTCCTTGTCGAGCGCTTCGTGACTGGTGGCGTACGGCTCGTAATAGCCGACATAGCCGTCCACCTCGGCTCGCGCGCCGGCCGACACGAGATGCATGTCGGAGGCCCAATCCATCAGACTGCGCCGCAGCGTTTCGGCGCCGACCGTGTCGCCGTGAACCACGGCGGAGAACAGGCGTCCGGCGAGATGGCGCGGATAGGGCCAGCCGGCAAGCTCGAGCGCCTTCGCCTCGTCGGCATGCTTGCCGTGGGTCGCGCTCGGATCGGGGTTTCCGCCGTCCGCACAGACGAGGCGGTCCATCATCGCCTTGAGCGGGCCCGGCGCCTGATACCAGTTCACCGGAGTGACGATCATGATGCCGTGCGCCGCGACCCAGAGCGGATAGATCTCGTTCATCCAGTCGTGCACCTGGCCGAGCGAATAGTTCGGGTAGCAGCTGCACAGCCAGTGGCAGAGCGGCATCGCGGTCGACGCGCACGACTTGCAGGGATGGATCGTCCGTCCGTATTCGGAGGTCGTCCGGCTGAGATCGAGCACGTCGATCTCGATTGCGCCGTCGGCGATCGCCGCCTGCGCGATCTCGACCAGGCGCCAGGTCTTCGACATCTCGCCGGGACAGGTGTGCTCGGTGCGCGACGAACCATTGACGAGAAGAATGCGCGGCTTTCGCGCCGGATCGCCGTGTTCCCTTTGCGCGGCGGCGACCGCATCGCGCGCCGCCAGCCAGTCGACCGCAAGCTCGTACTCAGGGTCTGCAAAGCCGGGGCCCGCCTTGCGCGTGAGCGGCGCCTTGCGGCCATCGTCATAGGCGTCCCACGCGGCGTTGGTCAGCGCTTGCAACTCGCGCTGCAACGGCGCGAAGGCGGGATCGATGAATTGCGATTGAAAGCGGTCCTGGAATGCCTGGCGCGAAAGCTTTCGTTCCGGCATTCCCTTGCGCACGTCGACGGCCATGGAACCGGAATGCGGGAGGCGCCGAAACGTTCCGTGCGCGCGACGTGCCGGCGGATGTGTTCGGGTAGGCTTTGCTTTTGGCCGAGGCAGCCGTCACCTGCCGCGCAAGGCCTTCGTGACGCGCTCGACGGCCCTGCGGCCATCCGGATCGGCCGGGGCCAGTTCGGCGAACGTCCTGAAGTCCCCCAACGCGCGTTGCGGATCGTTGTTGCGCTCGCGCGACAGGCCGCGGTTATAGAACGCCTTTGCGTAGCGCGGGTTGAGCCGGATCGCCTGGTCGTAATCCGCGATGGCGCGGTCGTATTGGCGTTTGTCGTCATAGGCGATGCCGCGGTTGTAGAACGCCGCTGCGTCGTCCGGACTGAGCCGGATCGCCTGGTCGTAATCCGCGATGGCCCGGTCGTGCTGGCCTTTGGACTTGTAGGCGACGCCGCGGTTGATGAACGCATCTGCGTCGTCCGGCTTGAGCCGGAGCGCCTGGTCGTAGTCCGCGATGGCGCGGTCGTATTGGCCTTTGTTGTTGTAGCTGTTGCCGCGGTTGATGATCGAATCCGTGTCCTTCGGATCGAGCCGGATCGCCTGGCTATAGTCCTCGATGGAGCGGTCGTATTGGGCTTTGGCGCGATAGGCGTTGCCGCGGTTGAAGAACGCGCTCGGGTAGTTCTCATGCAGCCGGATGGCCTGGCTGCAATCCGCAATGGCCTTGTCGCTCTCCCGCTTTGCGTTCAACTCATAGCAACGCATGTTGAGAAGGGCGGCAAGCTTGCGGCCGCTGAATAGACCGGAATTGATCACGCGCGTGCACGCCGCGATTGCCTCGTCGCCCGATGCATTCTCACACGTGTCGACGTCGTTGGCCGCGGCAGGCGTCGCCGTCAGCCAAACCGCGGATGCGAAAGCCAAAGCCGCCAGCGTGCCGCGCGGAATTGACGTCATGCGGATCTCCCCCTCGTGGCAGCCGGGCGCCGGCGCACGGCGCCGTCGTCGGATGGTCCATTGTGTGTCGCCGCGGGGGCCTTGCGGGTTCATGGCCGACGTTCGCCGCGCCGCATCGAGGCGCACCTTCGCGTCCCCGGAGCCTGTCGAAAGGACCAGCAACCCGTACTTTCCCCCTCCCCCTTCCTGCGCTATCAGACCCGATATCCAACCGGCCCCAACCGGCCCACAACAACATCCGCGACCAGCGGAACGGGAGCATCCCATGCGTGACATCGGCCATTTCATCGGCGGCAAGCAGATTGCCGGCACATCCGGCCGCACCGGCGACGTGTTCAACCCCAACACCGGCGAGGTGCAGGCCAAGGTCGCGCTCGCCAGCAAGTCCGAGGTCGAGAAGGCGATCGCGAATGCTCAAGGAGCCTTCCCGGGCTGGGCCGCCACCAACCCGCAGCGCCGCGCGCGCGTGATGTTCAAGTTCCTCGAGCTGATCCAGGCCGAGTACGACGACCTCGCGCGCCTCCTCTCCTCGGAGCACGGCAAGACCTTCGCGGACTCCAAGGGCGACATCCAGCGCGGGCTGGAGGTGGTCGAGTTCGCCTGCGGCATCCCGCACCTGATGAAGGGCGAGTACAGCGAGGGTGCCGGCCCGAGCATCGATCTCTACTCGGTGCGCCAGCCGCTCGGCGTCGTCGCCGGCATCACGCCGTTCAACTTTCCCGCCATGATCCCGCTGTGGAAATGCGCGCCTGCGATCGCGTGCGGCAACACCTTCATCCTGAAACCCTCCGAGCGCGACCCGTCGGTGCCGATCCGCATTGCCGAGCTGTTCATCAAGGCCGGGCTGCCGGAAGGCGTGCTCAATGTCGTGAACGGCGACAAGGAAGCGGTCGACACGCTGCTCACCGATGCGCGCGTCAAGGCGATCGGCTTTGTCGGCTCGTCTGACATCGCGCAATACATCTATTCGACCGGCACCGCGCACGGAAAGCGCGTCCAGTGCTTCGGCGGCGCCAAGAACCACATGATCGTGATGCCGGATGCCGACATCGACCAGGCGGTCGATGCGCTGATCGGCGCCGGCTACGGCTCGGCCGGCGAGCGCTGCATGGCGATCTCGGTCGCGGTCCCGGTCGGCAAGAAGACCGCCGACATCCTGGTCGAGAAGCTGATCCCGCGGGTCGAGAGCCTGAAGGTCGGGCCGTCGACCGACACGCAGGCCGATTACGGCCCGATGGTGACCAAGGCGCACATGCAGAAGGTGCGCAACTATGTCGATGTCGGCGTGAAGGAAGGCGCCAAGCTCCTGGTCGACGGGCGCAACTTCAAACTTCAAGGCTACGAGAACGGCAACTTCATGGGCGGCTGCCTGTTCGACGACGTGAAGCCGGAGATGCGCATCTACAAGGAGGAGATCTTCGGGCCCGTGCTGTCAGTGGTGCGCGCGAAGGATTACGAGGAAGCGGTGCGGCTGCCGAGCGAGCACGAATACGGCAACGGCGTCTCGATCTTCACGCGCGACGGCGACACGGCGCGCGACTTCACCAGCCGCGTCGAGGTCGGCATGGTCGGCGTCAACTTCGCGATTCCCGTGCCGCTCGCCTATCACACCTTCGGAGGCTGGAAGCGCTCGGGCTTCGGCGACCTGAACCAGCACGGGCCAGACTCGATCCGCTTCTACACCAAGACCAAGACCGTGACGGCGCGCTGGCCGTCCGGCACCAAGGAAGGCGCCGAGTTCGTCATCCCGACGATGAAGTGAGGCGATGCGCGTTGCGCTGATCATCGCTCTCGCGCTCGCGCTTAGTGGGTGCGCGCGCGAAACCGTGGTCGGCGGCGCTCCGACAGGCGGCACGCGCGCGCCGCCCGAGCCGATGGGCGGGCGCTGGCAGCTTGCCGCGCCCGGGGTCAGCCAGTGCGCCATGACGTTCGGCGCGGCGCAGGGCGAAGGCGAAGGCACGATCGCGCCGGAAGGCGGCTGCCCGGGGAATTTCTACACCAGCCGCAAATGGACCTTCGAGCAGGGCTCGCTGGTGATCCGCGATCACAACGGTCAGCCGCTCGGCCAGCTCGCGCTGGCCGCGCCCGGCCGCTTCGACGGCAAGGCGACCAATGGGCAGCAGGTGCTGCTGACGCGGTGATTCAATTGCGGGCGCCAACGCATTGATCCATTCGGTATTTTGATCGGTGCCATTCCGGAAATCCGGTTTCCCTCGCGCACGGCCGCGCTCTAAATTCCGACATTCAACGGGGGACGAGGGATGCCCGAATACCAGCTCTATTGCTTCGCGCAGTCCGGCAACTGCTATCGCGCCGCGCTGATGCTCAACCTGATCGGCGCCGACTGGGCACCGGTGTTCGTCGACTTCTTCAAGGGTGAGACGCGCACGCCCGCCTATCGCGGCGAGATCAACGAAATGGGCGAAGCGCCCGTGCTGGCGCACGGGGCCAAGAAGCTCACCCAGTCGGGCGTGATCCTGAATTATCTCGCCAAGCGCTCGGGCAAGTTTCTGCCCCACGGCGAGGATGAAGAGCTCGAGGCGTTGCGCTGGATCATCTTCGACAACCAGAAGGTCAACGGCTTCCTCGGGCCGTACCGCTTCCTGAAGAACTGGGCGAAGCCCGCGCCGGATCCGGCGGTGCTCGCTTTCTTCAAGGGCCGCATCGACGGCAATCTGGCGATCATCAACAAGCGGCTCGACGGGCGCGCGTTCCTGCTCGGCGACAAGCCGACCATCGCGGACGTGTCGCTCGCGGGCTATCTCTATTACCCGGTCGAGGAGTTCGGCTTCGACCTCGGCAAGGATCATCCGGCAATCGCATCATGGCGCGAGCGGATGCAGGCGCTGCCGGGCTGGAAGCATCCGTACGAGCTGATGCCCGGCCATCCGATGGTGGGGTAATTGCCGTCATTCCGGGGCCGGCCGCAGGCCGGAGCCCGGAATCCATAACCACAGGCGGATCGAAATCGAGAGCCTCGTGGTTATGGATCCCGGGCTCCTCGCTTCGCTCGGCCCCGGGATGACCTACTGCGCCGTCAGCCCGCCGTCGATCGCGAACTCCGCACCGGTGACGAAGCCGGACTCCTCCGACAGCAGATAAACGCACATCTCGGCGACCTCGCTTGGCTGGCCGAAGCGATTGAGCGGGATCGAGCGCTCCATCTTGGCGCGCGTCTCCTCCGGCTTCGGCACCGAGCTGAGCAGCGCCCCGGTCATCGGCCCCTCGATGAAGGTCGGATGCACCGAGTTGCAGCGCACCGGCGGCTTGTTGCGCGCGCCCGACAGCGCGACCGACTTGGTCAGCAGGCGCACGCCGCCTTTCGAAGCATTGTAGGCGGCGAGATTGTGCCCGCCGACGATGCCCGACACTGACGAGATGTTGACGATCGAGCCGCCGGCCTTGCGCAGCAGCGGCATCGCGTATTTGCAGCCGAGGAACGTGCCGTCGAGATTGACCGCCATGATGCGGCGCCAGGTCGCGAAGTCGGTCTCCTCGACCGTGCCGATCGCCACGATGCCGGCCGCATTGACCAGACCGTCGAGCCGCCCGGCGCTGCCGACCGCATCGATCACGCGTTGCCAGTCGGCTTCCGCGGTCACGTCGAGCGCGTAATCCATGCCGGTGCGCCCCGCGATATCGGTCGCGACCGCAAGTCCGCCGTTGCGCACGACCGCCTCGGCGATGGCCGAGCCGATGCCGCCGGCCGCGCCGGTGATGAGGATGACCTTGTCGCGCAAGCGGCCCATTGAGGTACTCCGTCATGCCCGCGAAGGCGGGCATCCAGTAAACACCGCAGTTCAGGTTGCCGTTCTATCGTGCCTCACTCAATGCGCAATGCTTACTGGATCATCCGCTTTCGCGGATGATGACACCGGGTGTCAAATCTCGCCGAAATCGCCATGCCGGCCTTTGCCGGCGGCAAAGCGCGCGGCGCCGGCCGCGCCTTCACGCGCCACCATGGCGGACGAGCAGGCCCATTCGGCACGCAGCCCCTCCATTTCGGAGAGGCCCTCCTGCAGCCAGACCGAGCGGCGGTCGGCGCGCATGCAGCCTTGCGGAAAGCGCGCGATCTCGTGCGCCAGCGCTTCGGCCGCCGCACGGCTCTCGCCGTCCGGCACGATCCGCTCGGCGAGGCCGATGCGTTCGCACTCCTCGGCCGGCACCTTGCGGCCGGTCAGGATGATGTCGAGCGCCCTGCCCCGCCCGACGATGCGCGGCAGCCGCACGGTGCCGCCGTCGATCAGCGGCACGCCCCAGCGGCGGCAATAGACGCCCATGTAGGCGCTCTTCTCCATCACGCGCAGGTCGCACCACAGCGCGAGCTCCATGCCGCCCGCGACCGCGGGCCCGGCGATCGCGGCGATCACCGGCTTGGAGAGTTGCAGCCGGGTCGGGCCCATCGGGCCGCGCGGGATCGGCGAGGTGTCGCTCAGCGGAAAGCCGAGCTCGGTGAGCGAGTGGTCGCGCCCTTGCAGGGTCGCGGCGTATTTCAGGTCGAAACCGGCGCAGAACGCGCCGCCGGCGCCGAACAGCACCGCGACCGATTGCGTGTCGTCGTGGTCGAAGGCGACGAGCGCATCGGTCAGCGCCACGGCGCTCGCCGGATCCATCGCGTTGCGCGCCTCGACGCGGCTGCGGATGATCGTCGTGACGGGGCCGTCACGTTCGACGGTGAGGGTCATGGGAGCCTCCCTGTGCGCCAATCTGCCCCGCCGTTTCGGACGTGGCAGACGCCTGACGATGCGATACCCTTTCAGAAAAATTCGGGGGAGAGAACATGTCAGCGAAGCTCGATCGCCGTCATTTCGTCGCCGCCGGCGCGGCGGCAACCGCGATGCCCTTCCTCGCACGCCGGGTGTGGAGCCAGACCGGGAGCCAGGCGGCATGGCCGTCGCGGCAGATCCGCATGGTCTGCAGCTACCCGGCGGGCGGGCAGACCGACCTGCTCGCGCGCGCCTTCGGCGACTTCATCGCGCGGCAGACCGGAAAGACCGTCATCATCGAGAACAAGGCGGGCGCGGCGGGCTCGCTCGGCGCGGCCGACGTCGCGCGCGCGGCAGGCGACGGTCACACGATCCTGTGCTCCATCTCGACCACCTACGTGATGAACCGGGCCATGCTGAAGAACCCGGGCTACGACATGGACAGGGACCTGACGCTCGTCAGCGTGATCCCGGGCGCCGGGCTGCCGCTGGTCGCGAGCGCGAAGTCCGGCGTCAAGACGCTCGACGAGTTCGTCGCGTTCGCGCGCAAAAGCAACAAGGTGAACTTCGGCACCTACAGCGCGGGCTCCTCGCCGCACATGACGGTCAACGAGCTCAACAAGCAGTACGGTCTCAGCATCGAGCCGATCCACTACCGAGGCGAAGCGCCGATGTGGACCGGGCTCGCGGAAGGCACGCTCGATGTCGCGATGGGCAGCTACACTGCGGCGCAATCCGTCCTGCAGAACGGCCGCGGCGTGGCGTTCGCGGTGCATTCCAAGAAGGTCGGCGCGATGCCGGATGTAAAGACTCTGCCTGAACAGGGCGCCACCTCGAAGTTCTTCACCATCAGCGGCTTCACCGGCTGGGCGCTGCCGAAAGCGACGCCGCAGCCGATCGTCGACCGGCTGGCGGAGCTGTGCGTCGCGGCCAACAGCGATCCGAAGGTGAAGGAGATTCTCGCCACATTCGTGCTCGAACCGGCGCTCGGCTTTGCGGAAACCAATGCGCTGTATCAGCGCGAGTTGCCGGTGTGGCTGGAAAGCGCGCAGGCGCTCGGGCTGGAACCGGTTTGACTCTTGTAGCCCGGATGAAGCCTAAAGCGCGTTTACGCGCGTCTGCGACGCGCTATGGCGTATCCGGGGCAACGCGCATGATCGTCCCGGATTTCGCTGGCGCTCCATCCGGGCTACGCACTCGCCCTAATCCCTTAACCCGGTCGAGGTATCCATCACCATCATCGAGGCGGTCATCAGCGCGACCTGCTTGCGCTTGCCTCCCTCCTCGGCGAACACCTCGCCGAGACAGACCATCAGCTTCTTGCCCGGCCGCACCACGCGGCCATGCGCGATGAGCCGCTCGCCCTTGGCGGGCGAGAGCAGATTGACCTTGAACTCGGTGGTCAGCACCGCGGCGTCCTCCGGCATCAGCGAGAGCGCCGCGAAGCCGCACGCGGTGTCGCACAGCATCGTGACGATGCCGGCGTGGATGAAGCCGTGCTGCTGGGTGAGCTTGTCGGAGAACGGCATCGCGATCTCGACCTCGCCGGCGGCGACCGACAAGACCGTCGCGCCGATCGTCGTCATCGCGGGCTGGCGCGCGAACGAGGCGCGGCAGCGCGCCTCCGCCCTGGGATCGAGCGCGGCCATCAGAGCATGATCCCGAAAAGTGGACACCGGTTTTCGGAAAAGATCATGCTCTTACCAGGAAATTAGAGCGAGATGACGAGGTCATCTCGCTCTAATGATCGTGATGATGGCCGTGACCATGGCCATGCGCGTGGTCGTGATGGTGATCGTGGCCGCAGCCGTCGTGATGATCATGGCCGTGATCGTGAGCCGCGTGCGTCGCGTAAGCCCCGCCTTCCGGGTCGAACGGCGCCTCGATCGGCGTCAGCCGCGCGCCGAGCGCTGTCAGCATGGCTTCGAGCGCGCTATCGCGGCGCAGGCGCAGCCGGTTGGTCAGCACCTGCACCGGCACATGGCGGTCTCCCAGATGCCAGGCGAGCCGCGCGAGATGCGTCAGGTCGGTGCCGCGCACTTCGACAAGCGGCTCGGGCTCGATCACGATGTCGACGAAGCTGCCGTCGTCGAGCTCGAACGCATCGCCCATGCGCAGCATCACCGGCTCGGGCAGCATCAAGCCGATCAGCGTGCCGTTCACGCCGGTCAGGTGCGCGCTCTGCAGGCGGCGCTGATCGGGCGCGAGCATCACGCTGTCGATGTGGCGCGCGCTCTCGCTTTGCGCCGAGCTGACCACGCGGACAACGCGCAGCATCAGTTGAGCCGCGCCGGGCGTTCGTCGCCGGACTGTGTGGGTTGCGGCGGCAAGACCGTCTCGCCCGGCACCGCCGTTGCGGCGTTCGCCGACGCGGCAGCCGCATCCGCCTCTTTGTAGCGCTGATAGGAGAACCAGCCGAGCGGCAGACAGGCGAGATAGAGGAACGTGCCGACGGTGAGCAGGTGCCACGGGTAGCTGACCAGCAGCGCGATCATCAGCACGACCACGACGATCACCGGGGGGACCATGTCGGGCCGCACGCGCGTGCCGGTCTTCTTGCCGGACAGCACCGGCAGGCGCGACACCATCAGGCCCCCGATCACCAGGGTGTAGATCAGCGTGACCACGGCCGGCACGCTGACCTGAAGGAAGCCGAGATAGATCGGCAGCAGCACCACGATGGCGCCGGCCGGCGCCGGAACGCCGGTGAAGAAGTTTCCGGCCCAGTCGGGCTTGTTCGGATCGTCGATCTGCACGTTGAAGCGCGCGAGCCGCAGCGCGGCACAGATCGCGAACACCATCGCGGCGATCCAGCCGAGATTGCCGAGCGCGTTCAGTCCCCAGA
>DATEKY010000063.1:0-3826 GCA_035277225.1 Xanthobacteraceae bacterium | reverse complement strand
GCGGTAACGCGGCGCGAGCGTCAGGAACGCGACGGTGCTGAGCGGAATGAACACCAGGCCCATGCCGAGGCCCTGCACCAGCCCGCAGATCACGATCGTGCGGCCCGACGTGTCGTTGGTGAAGCCGGTCATCTGGTACATGGTGCCGGCGGTGAGAATGAGCCCGACCAGGATCAGGTAACGCGCTTCGACCAGCCGCAGCAGCCGGCCGATCATCATCATGCCGAATAGCGTGCCGATGCCGCGCGAGGCGAGTAGCCATCCCGTCGTCTCGATCGGATAGCCGAGCACGTTCTGGATGAACGGCGCAGAGAGCGCCATCGAGGAAAACAGCATCAACCCCATGATCACCATGAAGAAGCAACCGATGAGGAAGTTGCGATCTTTGAATATCGCGAAGCGCACGAACGGCTCGTCGGTGGTCAGCGAGTGCGCGAAGAAATAATAGAAGCCGGCGATCGAGACGATCAGCTCGGCGAAGATCTCCGGCGAGCCGAACCAGCCGAGCTGCTCGCCGCGGTCGAGCATCAGCTGCATGCTGCCGATGCCGGCGGCGAGCGCGAGGAAGCCGAACCAGTCGAAGCGCAGATGCTCGTTCCCCTTGGTCTCGTCCATGAACACCAGCAGGCCGAACACGGTCAGCACGCCGACCGGCAGGTTGACCAGGAACACCCAGTGCCACGAGTAGTTCTCGGTCAGCCAGCCGCCGAGCGTCGGGCCCATGATCGGCCCGAGCATGACGCCGACGCCCCAGATGCCCATCGCCTGCCCGCGCTGCTCGACCGGATAGGCGTCTAGCATCACCGACTGCGACAGCGGCACCAGCGCGGCACCGCACATGCCCTGCAACAGGCGGAATACGACGATCTGCTCGATGTTCTGCGCGAGCGCGCACAAAAGCGACGCGACCGTGAATCCGCCGACGCACACGAGAAACAGCTTCTTGCGGCCGAAGCGATCCGCGAGCCAGCCGACCGGCGCCGTCATCACGGCGGCCGCCACGATGTAGGAGGTCAGCACCCAGCTGATCTGGTCCTGCGAGGCCGAGAGCGAGCCCTGCATGTAAGGCAGCGCGACGTTGGCGATCGTGGTGTCGAGCGCCTGCATGATCGTCGCCGTCATGGTGCAGACGGTGAGAAGCGTGCGCCGCGTCCCGACAGGCAGGTTTGCGGCCGCGGCGGTCATTTGCGCGGCTCGGCGGCCTTGCTGGTCAGGCCGAGCCCGGACAGCACGGTGTTCTGCCGCCCGGTATCGATGTCGACCGTGACGCTCATCCCGGCGCGCAGGTCGCGCACGTCCTCGGTCTGCGCGAACTCGATGCGCACCGGCACGCGCTGCACCACCTTGACCCAGTTGCCGCTCGCGTTCTGCGGCGGCAGGATCGCGAATTGCGCGCCGGTGCCGGGGCTGACCGCCGCGACCGAGCCGCGGAAGGCGCGGCCCGGGAACGTGTCGACGTAGATCGACACCGGCTGGCCGATGCGCAGATGCGTGATGTCGGTTTCCTTCGGGTTGGCGTCGACCCAGGGGCGCGCGTCGTCGATCAGGCTGAACACCGGCGTGCCGGCCGTGACGTAGCGGCCGAGCTGGATGCTGGCGACCTGCGTCGCGATGCCGGCGATCGGCGCGCGCAGCACGGTGTGATTGAGATCGCGCTTGGCCTGGTCGAGCGCGGCCGCAGCCTGTGCATAGGGCGGATATTTCTCGATCGCGAGGTTCTCGTCGCCGAGCAGCTGGTTGCGGATCGCCTCCTGCTGCTGCTCCAGCATTTCGGCTTGAGTCTTCGCCGTCACGACGGCGTTGAGCGAATTGTCGACGTCGACCTGCGAGCCGGTGCGGTTGGTGAGCAGCGTGTTCTTGCGGTCGTAGTCGCGCTGCTTGAGGTCGACGGTCTCGCGCGCGAAGGTGATGCGGCGCGCAAGCGAGGCGAGATTGGTCTTCAGGTTGGCGAATTCGGTGCGCACGGAGGCGAGCCGCGCCTCGGCCTGCGTGACGCTGATGCGGAACGGCTCGGGATCGATCTCGATCAGCGGATCGCCGGCGTTGACGCGCTGTCCTTCCGTCACCGTGACCTTGGCGATCTTGCCGGAGATGTCCGGCGTGATCAGCACCTTCTGCGCGCCGATATAGGCGTTGTCGGTCGAGATGTAGCGCCCCGAGGTCAGGTAGAAATAGGCGCCGACGGTGAGCGCGATCAGCGGCAGCACCACCAGCAGAACGAGGCGCAGCCGGCCGCGCGAACGCGCGGGCTTCGCCTCGGGGGCGGCCGCAACGAGCTCACCCTGGGCTTCGTCCTGGGTCTTGCGCAGTTCGACGACGTTTTTGTCGGCCATGGCGAGCCTCACGCGGCGGCCGCGGCTTTCGCCGCGGGCTTTTGTTGTTCGGCCGGCTTGTTCGCAATCGCGTCCTTGAGATTTTCCTTCGCGTGCGAGAGTTCCAGGATCATCCGCTCGACCGTGGCGAGATCGAAACCGTCGAGCACGGTCTTCATCATGTCCTGACCGAGGTCTGCGAGCCGGTCCATCAGCGGCCGCGCTGCCGGCGTCAGATAGAGCCGCTTGGCGCGCCGGTCGTCCGGGTCCGCGCGGCGCTCGATCAGCCCATTGGCGCACAGGCGGTCGACCAGCCGGGTCAGCGTGATCGGCTGCAGGTCGAGCATCTCGGCGAGCTCCGACTGCTTCAGGCCCTCGTTCGTCTCCAGCCGGGCCAGCACGGCCCACTGCGCGCGGGTCATGCCGAACTGGCTTGCCCGCTGGTCTGCGTGGTTCCGCAGCAGGCGGGCTACATCACTGATCAGAAAGGAAAATTCGCGACGAGGATTGCGCGGACGCATCGGGTTCGATCCTGGGGGATGACCCGGATAAAGTAAGCTAGCTTATAATATTGTCTATGCGCAGAAGCGCATATCAGGGACTGCGCCCCGCGCAGATCACACTTTCCCGAGCGCCTTCAGCACCACCGTCGGGGTGATCGGCATTTCGGTGATCAGCCTGGCTCCGAGCGGTGCCAGTGCATCGTTCACCGCATTCATCACGGCGGCCGGGGCGCCGGCGGTTCCCGCCTCGCCCGCGCCCTTGGCGCCGAGTTCCGAGTCCGTTGTCGGGGTCACCACGTGGCCGACTTCGATGTCCGGCATCTCGGCCGCCATCGGCACCAGATAGTCCGCCATGTTGCCGTTCAGCATCTGCCCGCGCTCGTCATAGAGGCAGTGCTCGAACAGCACCGCGCCGAGCCCCTGCACCACGCCGCCGCGCACCTGCTCGTCGACCAGTTGCGGATTGATCACCGTGCCGCAGTCCTCGACGCACCAGTGCTTCAGCAGCTTGATGAAGCCGGTGTCGGTATCGACCTCGAGCCAGCTCGCCTGCGCGCCGTTGGTGAAGGCGAACGCATAGGCGCGCGGCACGTAGTGGCGCGTCGCCATCAGTTCGGCCTGGAAGCCGGGCGGCAGCGTATCGGGGCGGAAATAGGCAATGCGCGCGACCTCATCGAGGCCGATGCGCTCGCGCCCGGTGTCGGCATCGACCACCACGCCGTTGCGGATATCGAGCGCTTTCGGGTCCGCCTGCAGGATGCTCGCCGCGACCGCCACCACATTGGCGCGCAGCGCCTTGCCGGCCTGCCACGCCGCCTCGCCGCCGATGCCGGCCGCGCGCGACGCCCAGGTGCCGCCGCCGTACGGCGTGTTGTCGGTATCGCCGGTGAAAACGCGCACCCGCTCGATCGGCACGCCGAACGAGGATGCCGCAACCTGCGCCATCACGGCCTCGGCGCCCTGCCCTTGCTCGGTGACGCCGGAATGCACCGAGACGTTGCCCTGCGCGTC
>DATEKY010000062.1:0-9303 GCA_035277225.1 Xanthobacteraceae bacterium | reverse complement strand
GGCAGCGGGGCGGAGCAGTGCGCCGCGCGGGCCAATGACGCATGAGGAGGCCTACCAGATCCTTGGCCTTGAGCCCGGCGCCAGCACCGAAGACATCGTCGGCGCCCATCGGACGCTGATGAAAAAGCTCCACCCCGACCTGGGGGGCAGCAACTACCTGGCGGCTCGCGTCAACGAAGCCAAGGACACGCTTCTCCGGCAACATCGCTGAGATACTCCCGCACGCAACGCTTACAAACTCAGCGGCTCCCGTTCGACGCCTTGGCCCCGGTATCCGGGCGGTTCGGTTGGCCTTGCACCTGGCCTTTTTTCGCCCGCAGCAAGGCTAGCGGAAACCGATTGCCGGTTTGCTAACGGGAACGCGCGCTCCGGGTTCGAGGCGAAACGCAAAAGACCCGGGCTTTTGGCCCGGGTCCCTGCAATCGTTACGCCTTAGAGATGGGTCAGTTGCGGATCGCGAGGCAGGGCACGTCGGCGCGCTTGAAGTACCGGCAGGCGCTTTCCGCGCTGGCCTGGCTGAAGCCGTCGAAGCGGGCGCGGAAGTATTCCTGCGTGCCCTTGACGAACTTCTCGGTGAACGGCTCGGCCCTGGCGAGCACCGGCCTGCCCACCGCCTGCGCCTCGCGCAGCCGCTCCAGCGCTTCGGTCTCCTTCGGAAATGCACCGACCTGGATGATCCAGGGGCCGCGCACGGCACGCGAGGCCACGGGCTCCGGCGCCATCACCGGCACGGACGCGGCCGATGCGGTCTGATAGCTGGCCGGGCGCTGCGGCTGCGGCGCCTGTACCGCCTCGATCGGCAGCGTGCCCAAGATACCCGGGCGCGCGCCGGGGGGCGGGGGCAGAGGCGCTTCCGCCGGCGCATGCTTGGCGAAGTGCGCGGGCGCAACGGTCGCCTGCGGTGCGCTCGTGACCAGCGGTCCGAGCGAGGCGGTCTGCACCGCGCCGGCCTTGACCGTGATGGTCTTCACCTTGATCGGATTGATCGGCTCGCCCGAGCCGGGCTGCGGCGCCTTCGCCTGAGCCAGCGTGGCCGCCGGAGCAGGGATCGCAGTCGCCACCGGCGCCGGGATCTCTGTCTTCTCGACGGGAATGCTCGCGACGGTGACCGGCGCATCCTCGCGGACCAGCCGCGGGTCCGGCTTTTTCGCCGGCGCTGCGGGCGCCGCAACCGCGGAGACCTCCGTCGTCTCGGCGATCCTGGCGACGCTGCGGTTGGTCGCGGCGCTCGCAATATGCTGCTCGATCAGGGCGCGCATGCGCGCATCGCGCGCGCCGCCGGAGGCGCCGCCGAGCACGACGGCGACGATGTGGCGATTGCCGCGCCGCACCGACGACACGAGGTTGAAGCCGGACATGCGGGTGTAGCCGGTCTTGATGCCATCGACGCCATCGACCCGGCCGAGCAGCTTGTTGTGGTTGCGCATTGCGTGGCCGCGATAGACGAAGCTCGAGGTCGCGAAATAGCGGTAGTAGCGCGGGAAGCGATCCTGGATGGCGCGTCCGAGCGTGACCTGATCGCGCGCGGTGGTGACCTGGTCCTCGTCGGGCAGGCCGGAGGCGTTGACGTAAGTGGTGCGCGACATGCCGAGCGCGCGCGCTTTGCGCGTCATCATTCGGCCGAACGCCTCTTCGTCACCGCCGATCGCCTCGGCGACCACGACCGCGGCGTCGTTCGCCGACTTGGTGACCAGCGCGCGGATCGCATCCTCGACGCCAAGCGTCTGGCCCGGCCGCAGGCCCAGCTTGGAAGGCGCCTGCTGGGAGGCGTGGTCGGAAACCTCCATCTGCGTATCGAGGCGCAGCTTGCCGGCCTCGATCTGCTCGAACAGCAGATAGAGGGTCATGATCTTGGTGAGCGAGGCGGGATGGCGCCGCTCGTCGGCGTTCGCTGCATGCAGCACGTTGCCGGAATTGGCATCGACCACCAGCGCCGCGTAGGGCGGGTTGTAGGCCGGCCCCTTGAAGCGCTTGCGCCGCCCGCGCGCATCGGCCGGGTCGGTCATGACCGCAGTCAGCGCGATCGTGGTGGCAAGCAGAACAAGTCCGAAACGCAGGCCGTCCGCCGGCCGGATCGCGCGGAGCATTCGTCTTCCCCGTCCTGACACGGGGCGCGCACGTGACGAGCCCCGGAAGGTCCCTGTTGCCCGGCGCTTTCGATATCACGCCGCGATGTCCGGCCGCCAACAACTTGTACGGCCTGTGAAAAACCTGGGGCCGACCGGCTGCGACAGCATCCCAAGACGGTATGGGAAACGTTATTGCCAAAGAGTTAAGCGGTTGCACCGGGAGAGCGTTTGGCTTTGCCTGCAATTAGCGCGATTTGTGCAACGCAAAATATTTTCTTGACTAGATTGTGCAGTGCATTATGTTCGCTTCGAGCCGGTGGGGACCCTGATCGCCGGCTATCCACCACCAGCCGGGCCCCTTGAGCCGCTAGCGGCGGGCCGCAAAGAGGTAGACTGATGTTGAAGAATTTCGAGGACTTTCAGAAGCTTGGCAAAGACAACCTGGACACTTGCATGAAGCAGTTCGGCACCGTGTCGAAGGGCTGGCAGGCGATTGCGACGGAAGTCGCCGACTACTCGAAGAAGAGCTTCGAGCACGGCAGCGCGACGCTGGAGTGCCTGCTCGGCGCGAAGTCGCTGGAGAAGGCGATCGAGATCCAGAGCGACTACGTCAAGACCAGCTACGAGGGCTTCGTCGCCCAGTCGAGCAAGATTGGCGAGCTCTACACCGATCTGGCGAAAGAGACCTACAAGCCGTTCGAGGGCATGATCGCGAAGGTCGCGCCGGCGAAGTAATCGCCGACAGGTTCACGCGCCGCACGACTGAGGCGCGGCTCGTTCCTCCCTGACTTGAGCCCGGCCCAACGGCCGGGCTTTTGTTTGCCGGTTGCCGGCACACCAAGCCCGCCGCGCCTTGCGGGGCAAGTTTTGCTGCGAGCCGTTGATCGTCTTATCTCTTGACGTCCTTGTTCGGCAGCCGACCTGGCGCGTATTCGGATGCTCCAGGCTGGCTCTTGACGTCCTTCTTGTGCATCCGCTGACCCGGCGCGAAGTCTTTCGCGTCACCGGGACCCTTGGCGCGCTGGCCGGGGGCCCATTCCGACTGTCCGGGTCCAGGTGCGGGCGCCTTGGTTTGTGCCATCGCGACCGCCGGGATGGCCAGGAGGGACAGCGCGAGCACGCCGCGGCTGAGGAATTTCATGTCGTTCTCCTTGATCGGTGGAACGACAACGAACGCAGCCGTCGAAGGTTTCGGGAACTGGGCTCGCAGGAGCTGTATCTTGCCGGCGAGACGAAGGGGGCCGGCCGCGCGATGCATCGCGACGGCCGGAGAGGCTCTTACGGGAAAGCGATGGAAGACCGCTCGGCTTATGAGGCCAGGCGAACGCCCGCAGGACCGAATGCCTTGGTTCCAAAACCTTTGCAGTCGATCGCGAAGTTCGAGGTGCCCGTGAACGTGATCGTGTCGGCGATCAGCTTGGTGCACGTCGACGTCGATCCGGCTCCTCCGGCAAACGTAACGTCCCCGGTCGGAATATAAATGGCGCCGCCGATGTATTGCGTTGCACCGCCATTGAAGCCGAATGTGCTTCCGACCGGGATATTGCGGTCGGCAAACATCGAAACGCCGACGGTCGGGCCATCGGTCGGCGGGGTCAAACTGACGGTGGCGCCGCCATTGATCGATGCCGTCGGCCAGTTGGCCCCTGTGCTCGAGGTGAAGATGATCGTGACGCCCGTCCCGGTCAGCGTCGCGCCGCCGTTCACCGTGAGGTCACCCCGGTCGATGAAATAGATGCCGGGGTTGAGCGTCACGTCTGCGCCCGCGTTGAGCTTCATTCCGCCGCAGTAGACGCCCGGGTTGATCGTGACCTTGGTCTTGGCGGTGAAGTTGTGGTCGGCGCAGCCGGAATAAGCGGGCACCTGCAGCTTGGCGTAGGGGTCCGGAATCGGAGAAATGCCGGTGCTTATCCCGTTGGGTGCCGTAATAGCCGCATTGCCCGAAATGCCGCCGACAACGCCGACAGACAAGGCTGACAGCTTGGCAGAGCCACCGACGGTGAGCGCCGTCGCGTTGCCGGAATTGTCGTACAGACTGCATCCGCTCAGATTGACTGTGGTGGATCCTTGCGCGATCGCCGCGCCGCTCGCCGTCTTGTTGAGCGACAGGACGCACGCCGTTCCCTCGCCGATGACCACCGCGACGGCGCGAGCTTTCACGCCAAGATTTGAAACCCCCATCACACCCATGAAGTCGGTCTTGATCGAGCCGGTTGCCGACATCGTCACCGACTTGGCTTGCGCATTGTACTGTGTGCTCACCTGGATGCCGCTCTGCGTCTGGGTTCCATTATACAGAGCATTGAAGCTATCCGTCGCCTTCTGGCTCAGCTGATCGCTGGTGAGAGACGAGGCACTCTTGACCAGATTAAGCGCCGTAGCATCGACCGCCGCCTGCATCGACGTCCGGGTCGCATTTCCCCGGCTGTAGTCGACGGCCGCGCCGATCAGACCCACGGCAGGCACGAGCGCCAAAGCAAATATCGCCGCAACGTTGCCGGACTGATCGTCCCGCAGACTGCGAGCCTGAGCGCAGAACTTTGCGAATGGCGATTCGATACGCATGCGATGCCCTTTTGCGACCGCGACGTGCCAGCTACGGACGTCGCGGTAACGGACTTTAACGGCATCTCACTGTCGGAACGTTGATATGATCGGCATTAATTGATTCTTGTTCGCGCAAGATGAGAATAAGTCTTTTGGAAAAGGATTGCGCATTATTCCGTGCGGGACTGTGCAATGGATCGAGCCTAGAACGGAGCCGATAGGGAGATCCAACCGCCGGCGCGCGGGGTGGGACGGAGGTTGAAGTCCGTCCCAGCGACGCGATCCTGACTTCGTCAGCTAGAGATGCGCAGCCTGGCCAGGTTGGTCCCGATCTGGTTGAAGATCGTCGAGATCCCGGACGAGCTCGTCACCAGGAAGAACTTGTCCGACGTGCTGGCGCAATTCTGCAAGAGTGTCGACGTCGGATCGCCATCGGTGTTCACCTGGATGGTGTAGAGCGTAATTCCGGCCGCCTTGACGTTGGCACAGGTCATCGCCTGGCGCGCGTCGATCGAGGCCTGGTTGGTGAACCAGCGATTCTGCGTATTCATGCCGTCGGTCAGCAGGATGATGACCTGCTGGTAGGTATAGGCCGGGTCCTTGGGAGGGGGGGCAGGGTAAGGCCCGCCGCCGACGAGTGACATCCAGCCATGCGCCAGCCCGATCCCCTGGTTCGTGTTGCCGGCAGGCGCCATCTCGCTCACCAGTGTCGTCATCGACGACCAATTGTAGCTCAGTGGCATGATCGCCCGCGGGCAGGAACCGTATTGCTCGGCGGAGAATTTCGAGGATTGGCTGCTGTTAGGCGCGTCGGCGTTGGTGTCGTAGTCCTGTCCGGTGGGGGTAGTCGAACTGCCGCGATCGGTCACGCAGCCGTTCCAGGTATCGTGACTGGCGGACGTCCAGGTCGGATTACCGTTCTCCTGCATGCAGCTGTTGTAGTTCTTCACATCCCTGCCTTTGCTGCAGCTGCCGTTGTTCTTGTCCCAGTCGCTCCAGTCAACCCAGCTGGCGCTGTAGTTGCTGGCGCCGACGTTGACGTCCTTCACGAACGGAATGATCGAGACATAGACGTCGCCGTTGTTGGTCGCGGCGTTCTTGAGCTGCGTGAGCAGGCCGTTGGTCGCGGTCTTCAGCGCCTCCATCTTGCCCGCGCTCGACATCGATCCGGTGTTGTCGAGCACAAGCGCGACGCGCAGCCGGGTGTTGCCCCACTTCACCGTGGACGCGCTCCTGATGTCGAGATTGGAGTAGCCCATCAGCTTCATGAACGACGTGTCCATCGACGTGGCGGCCGAAATCGTGAGCTGCGAGCCGCCCGCGGTGGTGTAGCTCGGCGTGACGGTCATGCTCTTGGCGTCGGCGTGATTGAACATCGCGTTGAAATACGCGGTCGTCTTGGTCTGCAGTTCGGCCGGGGTCAGCGTCGGCGCAAGCTTCGCCATCGCGAGCGCGGTCGCGTCGAGCGCGGACTGCATGCCGACCTTGATCGAGTTGGCGCGGCTGTAGTCGACCGAGGCACCGACGAAGCCGATCACCGGGATGATCGCCAGCGCGAACATCGGGGCGACGCCGCCGCGACGGTCTTTCAGGAAGCGAGAGTGCAACATCGGAGCGATCCTGAGTTGGAAACCTGTCTCAACTTTTATGCAGTTTGACAGCAAGTCTTTGACGTACCGTTGCGGCATTGGCCGTTTTTTTGACCTATCGCGGTGAGGTCGGGTTAACCACGCGGGTTTGGCTCATGTGCGTCGCGCGGCTACTTCGACAGCCGCGCGCCGGAGAGCGAGGCGGCGATCGACGCGAAGACGCTCGTGAGCTGGCTTGCGACCTGCACGTCGTAGAACATGTTCGACGCGCTGGCGCAGCCTTGCAGCAGGCTCAGGTTGCCTTCGATCACCCGCACGGTGAACAGCTTGATCTTGGCCTGCTTGATGTTGTCGCAGACGGCCGCGGTCCGGCTGTCGATCTGGCTGGCATTGGTGGTGAAGCGGTTGGCGGTGTTGAGGCCGTCGGTGAGCAGGATCATCACCTTGTCGACGTCCGGCCGGTCCACCTGTCCCTGCGAGAACGGCTCGGTCGGGCTGAGTGCATGCCAGCCCCACATCATGCCGATCGTCACATTGGTCATGCCGGCGGGCTTCATCGTGTCGACCATCGACTCGAGCGCGCTCCAGTTGGTGGTGAGCGGCAGGCTCTTCGCGAGGCCGCCGCAGTCGGCGACCGGGAAGAGCGATCCGCCGCCGCTCGGCGCGGTGTCCTTCACGTCATTCGGCTGATCCCGGTCGGCGACGCATCCGCCCCAGTTCCCCTTGGTGATATTGCTGTCGTAGGCGATCCAGGGCGCGTCGGCGTTTTCGGTGCCGACATTGACCACCGTGGAGAACGGAACGATCGCGATCTTTGTGTCGCCGGGAACCCTGGAGTTCTTCTTCAGGGTGGCGAGCAGCAGCTTTACGGCCGCCTTCAGCTCGACCATCTTGTTCTTGGAGGCCATCGAGCCGGTATTGTCGAGCGCGAGCGCCAGCTCGAGCGACTTGAAGCCCCAGCGCACCTGGCTGGTCACGCGCAGATCCATCGTCTTGTAACCGATGACCTGCGCCAGCGCGGTATCGATCCTGGCGGTGGCTTCGCCGACCACCGTGAAGTCGCCGGGGCCATTGGTCACCAGAGTGAACGAAAGATTCAGGTTCTTGACGTCGCTGCGGGTGAACTGCGAGTTGAAGTAGCTCTTCGCCTTCTGCTGGATCTGGCCGCTCTGCAGGTCGAGCGCTTCCTTGGAGATCATCAGGCTCGTGGCATCGAGCGACGCCTGCATCGCGGTGCGCGCCGAATTGCCGCGGCTGTAGTCGACCGCGGCCGCCACGGCGCCGAAGATCGGAATGATGGCGAGCGCGAAGATCAGCGTCACGTTGCCGCCGCGGTCGGCGCGAAACGCGCGCGACGTCGTTCGCGACCGCGCGTACAGGCCGCGCGCGAGCGCGACACCGTGCAGGAGGCAGGAGCTAGGTCTCGACATGGGGCAGGCCATCCCGGTGGTACGCCCGCAGGTTGCCTGCAGGGTCTTTACGTAACGGTTTCTGGCTTGCCCGCTCGGGTTCCAAAATTGCCGATATGTCTGACAGAGTGTGAATCGCACCGCAGAAAGGCCGCCCGGGTGTCCCTTGCGCCGGAGGAACCGCGACATATGTGAGTTTGCGGGTGCGATCACATCATCCGGAGCCGCACCGGCACGGCGTTTGCTCCCATCCGGTCAGATTCAGTAAACTATGAATCGTTCGGGCGCGGGGGCCCTGCCTCCGGTCCGCTCGGGAGTGCGTTCGCCGTTTCGGCAGGTGGCGATTTCCGGCATGCTTTGCCGGCGCTCCGTCCGGGATGTGCGAGGTTTGGGGAATCCATGACGCGTTGGCCAGACAGGTCGGCGGACGAATTGCTCGGAAGCGCGGCGCGGCGCGATCCACCGCGTGCGGCCGACGACGACCGGCGCAAGCGCGGCGGCGAGGGGACCGGTCCGGGCAGCGCGGTGATCACGCGCACCAAGCCGCAGACCAAGAAGCCCAACCTCTATCGCGTGCTCATCCTCAACGACGATTACACGCCGATGGAGTTCGTCGTGCACGTGCTGGAGCGTTTCTTCAACAAGGACCGTGAAGCCGCGACGCGAATCATGTTGCATGTGCATCACCACGGCATCGGCGAGTGCGGTATTTTCACCTACGAGGTGGCCGAAACAAAAGTGACGCAGGTGATGGACTTTGCGCGCAAACATCAGCATCCTCTGCAGTGCGTAATGGAAAAGAAGTGACTATATCGGGTGGAGACCAAGCGGGGGCCGTGGCGACGGCGTTGAAGACGTCAACACATGGCGTTGAAAGCGCCAGAGACGTTGAAGACGCCAAAGACAAAGGCAAGATGAGATCGTAATGCCAACCTTTTCCCGCAGTCTCGAAGGCTCCCTGCACCGCGCGCTCGCGCTGGCGAACGAGCGGCACCACGAATACGCGACCCTGGAACATCTGCTGCTCGCGCTGATCGAGGATCAGGATGCGGCCGCGGTGATGCGCGCCTGCAACGTGGATCTTGAGAAGCTCAAGCGCAGCCTGGTCGGCTACATCGAGTCCGAGCTTGACAATCTGGTGACCGAGGGCTCGGAGGACTCCAAGCCGACCGCCGGCTTCCAGCGCGTGATCCAGCGCGCCGTGATCCACGTGCAGTCGTCGGGCCGCGAGGAAGTCACCGGCGCCAACGTGCTGGTGGCGATCTTCGGCGAGAAGGATTCGCATGCGGTGTACCTGCTGCAGCAGCAGGACATCAGCCGCCTCGACGTCGTCAACTACCTCTCGCACGGCATCGCGAAGGTCAACGACGGCAGCGAGGACAAGGCGCAGACCGGCGACACCCGCAACGAAGGCGAGGGCGGCGACGAGATCAAGGGCAACCCGCTGCAGGAGTTCGCCTCCAACCTCAACGAGCTGGCGCTGGAAGGCAAGATCGATCCGCTGATCGGCCGCCAGGACGAGATCGAGCGCACCATCCAGGTGCTGTGTCGCCGCCGCAAGAACAATCCGCTCTACGTCGGCGAGTCCGGCGTGGGCAAGACCGCGCTCGCCGAAGGCCTGGCCTGGCGCATCGTCGAAGGCCGGGTGCCCGAGGTGCTGGCCGACGCCATCATCTACTCGCTCGACCT
>DATEKY010000061.1:0-8688 GCA_035277225.1 Xanthobacteraceae bacterium | reverse complement strand
CGCCGTCACCGGATGATAGTTGCCGGTTCCGACGTGGACGAAGGATTTGAGCGCCCTGCCCTCGCGCCGCACGACCAGCGAGAGCTTGCTGTGGGTCTTCAGCTCGATGAAGCCGTAGACCACCTGCACGCCGGCACGCTCCAGGTCGCGCGCCCAGCGGATGTTGGCCTCCTCGTCGAAGCGCGCCTTCAGTTCGACCAGCGCCGTGACTGACTTGCCGGCTTCGGCGGCTTCGGCGAGCGCCTTGACTATCGGCGAGTCGGACGAGGTGCGATACAGCGTCTGCTTGATCGCGACCACGTTCGGGTCGCGCGCCGCCTGATTGAGGAACTGCACCACCACGTCGAAGGACTCGTACGGATGGTGGACGATCAGGTCCTTCTGGCGGATCGCCGCGAAGCAGTCGCCGCCCTGATCGCGGATGCGCTCGGGAAAACGCGGATTGTAGGGAACGAATTTGAGGTCCGGGCGGTCGACCGAGACGACCTGCGACAGCTCGTTGAGCGCGAGCACGCCGTCGACCAGGAACACCTCGTCGTCCGCCACGCTGAGCGCGCGCTGCACGAAGGCGCGCAACTCGGGCGGCGTCGAGGCGTCGACCTCGAGGCGGATCACCGAGCCGCGCCGGCGACGCTTCAGCGCGGACTCGAACAGCCGCACCAGATCTTCGGCCTCTTCTTCCACCTCGACGTCGGAGTCGCGGATGATGCGGAAGCCGCCCTGTCCCTTCACGGCGTAGCCCGGGAACAGCCGCGCGATGAAGAGGCCGATCGCATGCTCCAGCGCGATGAAGCGCTGGCCGCCGCCCTCGGGATCCGGCAGGCGGATGAAGCGGTCGATCGTGCCGGGCACGCGGATCAGCGCGTTCATGCCGCGCCCGTCGGTCGTGCGCGCAAGCTGCAGCGCGATGGTGAAGCCGAGATTGGGGATGAACGGGAACGGGTGCGCCGGATCGATCGCGAGCGGCGTCAGCACCGGAAAGATGTGCTGCAGGAAATGATCGTCGAGCCAGGCCTTCTCGGCCTTGGTGACCTCGCTGCCGTCGACCAGCACGATGCAGTCCTTGCGCAGGTCTTCGCGCAGCGCGCGGAAGCGCGCCTGCTGGTCGGCCGCGAGGCTCGTCACCGCCTCCCCGATGCGCACGAGCTGCTCCGCCGCGGTCAGGCCGTCCGGGCTCTTCTCGACGATGCCCTCGCGCACCTGGTCCTTCAGGCCGGCGACGCGCACCATGAAGAATTCGTCCAGGTTGTTCGCCGAGATCGACAGGAAACGCAGCCGCTCCAGCACCGGATGGTTCTGGTTCTCGGCCTCTTCCAGCACGCGACGGTTGAAGTGGAGCCAGGAAAGTTCCCGGTTGATGAACCGTTCGGGAGCCGTGGAGAGGTCATGCAGCGGCAAAACCGTGGCCGCGGTTGTGCCGCCCAGCGCCAGCTCGCCAGTTTCCTCTTTAAAAACAATAGCCTCGCTGCGATCAGCCATGACGCCCAATGGAATACATCAGGAAAACTAACCAGACCCTATGTCGGTTCGGTGACATGATGCCGCCCGCACAGGGGTGGGCGTCAAGGGACCGGAGCCGGGTTTCGGGCTCACGGTTTGCGGGGGATCGGTGGCGGACGGGGGCGTAACGACAGCAGAGCCGGCACGCGGCTACCGCGACACGATCGTGGCGGCCGCGTGCCTTGGGCTGGTGTGGCCGGGCGACGCACTGATCTACGTGGTGCTGCCGCTCTATCCCTCCGTGTTCGGGGTCGAGATCGCCACGATCGCGGTCCTGCTCTCGGTCAATCGCGTGATCCGCATCGTGGGCTACGGCTGGGTGGCGCCGCTCGCGCGCCGCTTCGGCGCCAACACGCTGACCGCCGCCGCCTGCGCGGCGGGCGCGTTGTCGACGCTGGGCTACGGGCTGCTCGGCGGCTTCGTCCTGCTCTTCATCGCGCGGCTGATGTGGGGCGGCGCCTACGGCGTCCTCAATCTCACCAACACGGCCTATGCCTACGGCGACGGACGCCGCGCCGGCATGCATGTCGGGCTCAACCGTGCGGTCAGCACGATCGGGCCGGTGCTCGCGCTCGGGCTCGGCGGTCTGATCGTCACGCTGACCGATCCGCGCGCCGTGTTCGTGATCTACGGCCTCGTCGGCCTCCTCGCGGTGCCGCTGGCGCTGACCCTGCCGCGCCTGCGCCAGCCCCCGGGCGATGCTTCCGCACGTGCCAGCGGTCGCTGGACCGTCAGCCCGCTCAACCTCTTCTTCTTCGTGGTCGCGCTCGGCGCCGACGGCGTGTTCACCGCGACGCTCTCGACACTATTGGCCGACCTGATCCCGGTGACGTCGGCGCTGATCGGCGCGGGCCTGTTGCTCGCCGCACAGCGGCTGATCTCGGTGATCCTCTCGTTCGTCAGCGGGCCGCTGGTCGATCGGTTCGAGGCGAGCCGCCTGCTGGTGCCGTGCGGGCTCGTAATCGTGGCCGGGCTCACCGCGATCGCGCTGGGGCACGTCTACCTCGGCGCGGTGGTGCTGATCGTCGCACGCGCGCTGTTCGCGATCGTCTCCCCGGTGATCGCCGCGCAGCAGTCGACCGACCGCATCGGCGCCATCGCGTCCTACGCGACATGGTCGGACTGCGGGCTCGCGGCCGGCGCCTTCATCGGCATCATGGGCATGGAGTGGGCCGGCTATCCGGCGACCTACGCGATGCTCGCCGCCGCGACGCTCGCCGCGATCATCTGGTTCAGCCTGCGCCGAGCACCTCCGCCGCCGGCCGCTTGAGACCCCTGTGTCAGGTCCCGGGCGGCGGGGGCTCGACGGGGCCTGCGGCAGGAGGCGGCGTTGCGCCCCCCGGCGTGAAGCTTGCCGGACTGAGCTGGGGTTGCCTGACCGGCGTGCCGGCGGGCTCGCGGCCGGCGGCCAGAAGCGCGAGGGCGCGGGCCACCGTCGTGGAACCAAAGCGAGAGCGCAGCAGCGCCAGTGCCACCAGATTCTTGTCGCTGACAACTTTCACGTCCGCGATCGCAGCAGCGATCTCTTCGCGAATCGCCTTCGCCGGCTTGTCCAGGCGCGCCAGCGGATCGAGTGCGACGCAGATGTCCACCAGCGCGAACATATCGTCGGGCTTGATGGTCGAGGCCTGCGCCAGAATGGGTGGATCGTCGGACGGAGGCCCCAGGATCGGGGGGCCGAGCACCGAGACGGCCTTGTCGAGCACGTCCTCGCCGACGACGTTCATCATCAGCAGACCGAGATTGTAGGCCTTCACCTCGTCGCTCATCGACTTCGTCGCGAGCGCGTCGATGGTCTGGAGGACCTGTGTCTGCTCGGCCGTCGAGACGTTCTGCATCAACGAGAAGCAGTGCAGCGGCAGTGCGAGCTTCGCCCGCTCGAAGGACACGCCGCGCATGATCTTCTGAACGCGTTCGGAGCGAGGACCCGCGCGCAGCCGGTCGCAGGCACGATCCGCAGCACCGAGAATGATCTGGAGCACCGCCGCCGGGCCGATCGAGACATCGGTGTCGCCGACCCGCACCGTGAACAGAGAGCTGCGGAACAGCACCATGGTGCCGAAGCCGGCGAGCAGGACGCGGCCGACGTCCGGAGGCAACATGCCGCCGAAGTCGAATGTCACGCCTTTCTGCAGCAGGATCCAGAGAGCGGCGACGGAGGCTACCGTATTGGTGGCGACGTAGATCACGCCCGGCCACGTGCCGAGCGGGGCGATGGGCTTGTCTCGATAGCGGGAAACGAGTTCGGTCGTCCCGACAAGTAGTCCGAACAATGCGACAGCGGCAAACTGTGCCGGGTGCAACGTGACCAATGCGACAAAGGCGTGCGCTGCCAAACCGGCAAGAAAAAGCGCAACTCCACCGACCACAACGCTGAGCGAGACGCGAGACAACGCCGCCCCTTCCCCAGATAGGGCCTACATGCTCCTGAACTCTAGATTGAATTGCAATCGAACGCCAGCGCGCTCGGGAAGGGCCTACTTCGGCAGAAAGCTCGCGTATCCCCTGGACGTCAATTGAATGTAGAGCTTCTGGGCTCGCTCTGCGACCTCGACAATTTCGACAAGTTCCTGAGCGCGCAGCTTTTCCACGGTCTCGAAGCAGACGGTGGGCGAGAGGCCGGTGACCTCGCTCAGCTCCGGAAGGGCCACGCGTTGACGGTCACGCAAGGCGCGCAGGATGGCGTCCGTCGGCGATAACGGCTGTGCGCGCTGGTCCTTGATGTTGGCAAGGACGAGATTGGTGTTCGCGACGGACGAACTGCTCATCGTCTTCTCCAATGCCGTCGCCCCGAGGGCGTCGAGCAGGAACCCAAGACTACTCGATTTGGCCGATCGTTGCCACCAAGGACATAGATATCCGCGACCCCGACCTCAAGCACGCCGGACCACTGTCATTCCGCAGGGCTTCCCAGCAGCTCCGCCGCGAGCGCACGCGTGACGCCGCGCTTCTGGCGCAATGCTTCGCGGTCGAGCCGTTCGACCGTTTCGCGCGCAGCCGCGAACGAACGCTCGATCCGCGTCGCCAGATAGGCGATCAAGTTCTCGTCCACGGCAAGCTGCCGGTCGGCGAACAGCTTGACCATCACGGCGCGCAGCAGCGCATCGTCCGGCGCGCTGACCGTCACCACCGGAACGGCACGGAGCCGCGAGGCAAGGTCAGGCAGCGCCAGGCCCCAGGTGGCGGGCGGCGTGCGCGACGTCAGAAGCAGGTATCCGTCCTCCTCACGCACCAGATTGAGCAGGTGAAACAGCGCGCGTTCGTCGAGCTCGTCGGATGTGTCCTCGACCACCAGCGCGCCGGTCGCGAGCGCATGGAGCAGGTCGGTCTCGCCGAGCGCGCGGGCCGCAACGCGGCGCGCGCCTGCCTTCTCGGCCCAGATCGCCGCGAGGTGGCTCTTCCCCGCGCCCTCCGGCCCGGTGAGCGCGAGCACGCGGTCGGCCCAGTCGGGCCAGCGCTCGATCGTGGCGAGCGCAGCCTCGTTCGAGGCCCCAATGAGGAAGTCGTCGCGCGCGAAACTTTCCGCGTGCGGCAGCGCGAGCGCAAGCTGACGCGGAACACTCATGGGACGCGGTCCGGCTCCGTGCGCTTGACGGTGAAGCCGACCGGACCGCTCGCCGGCTCGCCGGTATAGAACGGGCTTTCGAGATATCGCCGCAGCGCGAAGCGCATAAGCACACCGATCACGGCGGCGAGCGGCACCGCGATCAGCAGTCCGACGAAGCCGAACAGATAGCCGAACGCGAACAGCGCGAACATCAGCCAGACCGGATGCAGCCCGATGCTTTCGCCGACCAGCTTCGGCGCGAGCACGTAGCCCTCGAGGAACTGGCCGGCGAAGAAGATGCCGAGTACCACCAGGATCGGGGTGTATTCGGGCCAGAATTGCGCGATCGCGACGCCGGCGGCGAGCACCAGCCCGGTCATCGACCCGACATAGGGGATGAACGTGATGATTCCGGAGACGAGCCCGATCAGCAGCCCGAAGTTAAGGCCGGTCAACGTCAGCGCGACGGCGTAGAACGAGCCGAGGATCAGGCACACCGCGGTCTGCCCGCGCACGAAGCCCGCGATCGCATCGTCCATTTCGCGCATGAGACCGTGCACGGTCCCGCGATGCTGCAGCGGGATCCAGTTGTCGACCGTGCGCACCATCCGGTCCCAGTCGGAGAGCAGATAGAACGCCACGACCGGCGTCACGACGACCAGCGAGAACACCGAGATCAGCGCCTGCCCGCCGGACCAGAGCGACTTGAGGAAGGTCGCGGCCCAGCCGGCCCCCTGCTTCACGATGTCGCCGATCTGCGCGTCAGCGACGCCCTCGCCGACGATCTTGCGCAGCCACACGCGGTTCGGGTCCATCGCGAGCGTCTGCAGCCGCGACACGTAGCCCGGCAGGTTGTCGATGAACGCGCCGAACTGCCCGATGATCACCGGCACGAAAATGAGCAGCAGGATCACGAAGGCAAGCACGAAGGCACCGATGATGATGATCGATGCGACCATCCGGTTGACGCCGAGGCGCTCCAGCCGGTTGGCGAGCGGGTCGAGCAGGTAGGCGAGCGCCATACCGGCGACGAAGGGCAGCAGGATCTCGCGCAGAATGTAGAGCGCGATCACGCCGGCCAGCAGCGTCAGCACCCAGAACGTCATCTGGCGCGTCAACGTCATCGCAACATCCGTCACCCCGGGCGTTTACCAGCCCGGCGTCCGTTGTATCACGCGACGCCCATGTGGCGCACCCATTCGCGCAAATACACCGCAACCGACGCAAGCGTGAGGATCGTGACCACCGCCATCAGGGCGATCAACCCCCAGCCGGCGTTGAAGCCGAAGCCGAGCGCGCCGAGCGCCAGCCCGACCAGCAGCAGCTGCGCCGCGGTGTTGAGCTTCGATACCCAATGCGGCTTCACGCCGACCGGCTTGTCGATCAGCCAGGAGAACAGCACGCCGCCGACGATCAGCAGGTCGCGCGACACGACCAGGATGACCAGCCAGCGCGGCAGCGCATCGACGATGCCGAGCGAGACGTAGATCGCGACGATCAGCACCTTGTCGGCGAGCGGATCGAGATAGGCGCCGAGCTCGCTCGCCATGCCGAATCGCTTGGCGAGGAAGCCGTCGACCGCGTCGCTCACGCCTGCGGCGGCGAACAGCAGGAATGCGAACAGCATCTGGTTCGACGCGATCGCCCATACCACCACGGGCACGAGCAGGATGCGCGCCAGGGTAATCAGATTGGGAATACTCAAGTTGGCCCCGGCAATCAGTCCAGAATGGCCAATAAACCCCACGCGGCGGCTTGCCAAGCGCTGTTCAAAACCCGCTGCGGACAACGGCTTTGCCGCCATTGCATGGCTCGCCGGGGCGACGTAAGGCAACCGCATGAGCGAGAAACGCAACGGCCTGACCTATGCGCAGGCGGGCGTCGATATCGATGCCGGCAACCGCATGGTCGAGCTGATCAAGCCGCTGGTGCGCGCGACCGCCCGGCCGGGCGCCGACGCCGAGATCGGCGGCTTCGGCGGGCTGTTCGACCTCAAGCGCGCGGGCTTCAAGGACCCGATCCTGGTCGCCGGAACCGACGGCGTCGGCACCAAGGTCAAGATCGCGATCGAGACCGGCAAGCACGCCACGATCGGCATCGATCTGGTCGCGATGTCGGTGAACGACCTGGTGGTACAGGGCGCCGAGCCGCTGTTCTTTCTGGATTACTTCGCCTGCGGCAAGCTTGAGCCGCATGTCGGCGCCGAGGTCGTGAAGGGCGTCGCGGCGGGCTGCCGCGAGGCGCGCTGCGCGCTGATCGGCGGCGAGACGGCGGAAATGCCCGGCCTCTATGCGGCGGGCGATTACGATCTCGCCGGCTTCTCGGTCGGCGCGGTCGAGCGCGACGCGCTGCTGCCGCGCTCGGTCGCGGCGGGCGACGTGGTGCTCGGGCTTACCTCCTCCGGCCTGCACTCGAACGGCTATTCGCTGGCGCGCAAAGTGGTCGAGCAGTCGGGACTGGCCTGGGATGCGCCCTGCCCGTTCGCACCGGGCATGACTCTCGGTGACGCGATGCTGGCGCCGACGCGCATCTACGTCCGCTCGTGTCTCGCGGCGATCCGCGAGACCGGCGGCGTCAAGGCGCTCGCGCACATCACCGGCGGCGGGTTCACCGAGAACATTCCGCGCGTGCTTCCTGACGGACTGGGCGTGCGGGTCGACCTCGCGGCCGTGCCGTTCACGCCGCTGTTCCGCTGGCTCGCCGCGACCGGCGGCATTGCCGAGGCGGAAATGCTGCGCACGTTCAACTGCGGCGTCGGCATGGTGGTGGTCGTCTCCGCAGAGAAAGCCGACGCGGTCGTGGATGTTTTCCGGCGCGAGGGCGAGACCGTCGCGCGGCTCGGCGCGGTCATCGCGGCGCCAGGTGAACGCGTTGTCTACGACAATCATCTCGCCGCATGAAGAAGCGCGTCGCGATCCTGATCTCGGGGCGCGGCTCCAACATGGCGGCGCTGATCGAGGCCGCGAAAGATCCGGCCTATCCGGCCGAGATCGTGCTGGTGCTGTCGAATATCGCCGACGCGGGCGGGCTCGCGCGTGCGCGCGAGGCGGCCATCGCGACCGCCGTGGTCGAGCACAAGCCGTTCGGCAAGGATCGCGAAGCCTTCGACCGCGCGGTGCATGCGGTGCTGCAGCAGCATCGCGTCGAGATCGTGTGCCTCGCCGGCTTCCTGCGTTTGCTGACGCCGTGGTTCGTCGCGCAATGGAGCGGGCGGTTGATCAACATCCACCCCTCGCTGCTGCCGGCCTTCAAGGGGCTCGACACGCATGCGCGCGCGCTTGCGGCCGGCGCGACGCAGCACGGTGCGACCGTGCACTTCGTCGTGCCCGAGCTCGATTCTGGACCGGTGATCGCGCAGGAAAGCGTTCCGGTCCTGCCCGGCGACACCGAAGCCGCGCTCGCCGCGCGCGTGCTCGCGGTCGAGCACCGTATCTATCCGCTCGCGCTCAGGCGCGTCGCGGACACGCTGAAGCAGGCGGAAGGCCGGCTCAGCCGACCTTGAGGTTCTCCGCCGAGGTCTTGCCGCGGTTGCTGACGAGCTCGTACTCGACGTTCTGCCCTTCGTTCAGCGAGCTCAGGCCCGCGCGCTCGACCGCCGAGATGTGCACGAACACATCCTTGTCCCCGGTCGACGGCCTGAT
>DATEKY010000060.1:0-9652 GCA_035277225.1 Xanthobacteraceae bacterium | reverse complement strand
CACCCGTTGAACTATGTGCGCGGTCTCGCCGCCGCGCTGCAGAAGCGCGGCGTGTCGATCTTCGTGAAAAGCCCGGTTCGCCGGCTCGCCGAGCAACCGGAGGGCGTCCGGCTCGAGCTCCCCGGCGGCACGATCGCGGCGCGCGAGGTGGTGATCGCGACCAACGCCTACACCGATACGACCGGCTTTGCGCCCGGCGGGCTGGAGCGGCGCATCGTTGCGGTCAATACCTCGGTGATCTGCACCGATCCGATCGGCGGCAATCGCGCGCGCGCGGTGCTGCCCGGCCGCAGGATGGTCGCCGATACCAAGCACATCATGAACTGGTACCGCATGATGCCCGACAATCGCCTGATCTTCGGCGGACGCGGCGACATCACCGGGCGGAGCGACGACCCGAGCGTCTACGCCAAGCTCGAGCGCCAGGTCGCAGAGACGTTTCCGGCCATCGCCGACGTCGGCGTGCGGAATCGCTGGTCCGGCAAGGTCGCCATCACGCGCGATGATTTTCCGCATATCGTGCGGCTCTCGCCACGCGTCGCCTACGCGATGGGTTACGGCGGGCGCGGCGTCGCGCTGGCGAATCTGCTGGGCAAGTATCTTGCGCAACTCGTGCAGGGCAAGGCGGTGGACGCCGGCCCGATGAGCGCGAATGCCTTCAATCCGATTCCCTTTCACGCCTTGCGCGTTCCGGGCATGCAGATCGTCGCGCGCTGGTATCAATACCTCGACGCCAAGGCCATTCGCGAGCAGGAGCGGGCGGCGTAGCGCGAAACCCTCCGCTATCCCGCGAGCAGGCAGGCCGCCGCGTGATTGGGGAGCAGCGGGCGCAAAGCAGGGTCGGTCTCGGCGCAGACCGCAATCGCGCGTGGACACCGGGTGCGGAAGCGGCAGCCGCTGGGCAGCCGCGCCGGGTCGGGCGGCTCGCCCTCGAGCGCGAACGTATCGGTGACACGCCGTCCCCCGATGTCGGGAATGGCCGCCAGCAGCGACTGTGTGTAGGGATGCTGCGGCGCGCGGAAGAGCTCCTCGGTCGGCGCAATCTCGACGATGCGGCCGAGATACATCACCGCAACCCGGTCGCACATCATGCGCACCACCGACAGATCGTGCGAGATGAAAAGGTAGGTCAGCGCAAAGGCCTCGCGCAGCTCGCCGAACAGCTTCAGCACCGTCGCCTGCACCGACATGTCGAGCCCGGAGGTCGGCTCGTCGAGCACGACCAGGCGGGGATGCAGCGCGAGGATGCGGGCCAGCCCGACCCGCCGCTGCTGCCCGCCCGAAAGCTCGTGCGGATAGAGGTCGAGATGGGTTTGCGGCAGACCGACCTGCCGCAACAGCTCCCGGATGCGGGTCACCCGCTCGTCTGCCTTGAGCCGGGTATGCACGATCAGCGGCTCCTCGAGCGAGCGGCGGATCGTCCAGCGGGGATCGAGCGAATTGCCGGGGTCCTGGTGACAGTATTGCAGGCGGGGCGCCACGGCGCGGCGTTCGCGCCCCGACAACCGGCTGATCTGCTCCCCTTCGAACTCGATGGCGCCGCCGCTCAGCGCATGAATCCCGGCCAGCGCCTTGCCGAGCGTCGACTTGCCGCAGCCGGATTCGCCGACGATGCCGAGCGTCTCGCCGGGCTGCACCTCGAACGACACGCCGTCGAGCGCCCGCACCGCACCGGTTTTTATGCCGAATGCGTTGCGCACCGGAAAATAGCGCGACAGGCCCTCCGCCTTCAGGATCGGCGCTGCGTCCATCGGCGCGACGCTCATGCGGGCACCGTTGCGCCGACGGGGTGGTAGCAACGCAGAGCGTGCGCGGCGCTGACACTCGTCGTTGCAGGACGCTCCATGCGGCAGATGTCGGTCGCATGCGCGCAGCGCGGATGGAACCGACATCCGGCCGGCGGGTCGATCAGGCGGGGGATTTCGCCACCGATCTCGCGCAGCTCGCGGCCCGGTTTCGGCAGGCTTTCAAGCAACCGCACCGTGTAGGGATGGCTCGGGCGCTGAAAAAAATCATCGACCGGCGCCATCTCCACTTCCTGCCCGGCATACATCACCGTGATGCGGTCGCAGATTTCATAGGCGGTGCCGAGGTCATGCGTGGTGAACAACACCGACACGCCGCGTTCCTTGACCAGCCGCTTCAGCAGCTTGAGGACCTGCGCCTGGATGGTCACGTCGAGCGCGGTCGTGGGCTCGTCCGCGATGACGAGGTCCGGCTGCGGCATCAGCGCAAGCGCGATCATCAGCCGTTGACGCTGGCCGCCGGAGAACTCATGCGGCAGCTTGTCGAAGGCCTCGTCGGCGCGCGGAATCTGCACTGTCCGCATCATCTCGACGGCATCCGCTTCATCGGCCCTGCGGCGCGCGCGCGGGTAGCGGCTGAAAAAGCCGAACAGGCCGCGGCCTGCATTCTCGGGCCGGCGCGGCGATTTCCATTTCATGACCTCCCGCGCCTGCGTTCCGATGCGAAACAACGGGTTGAAGGAGGCGTACGGATCCTGCGGAATGAAGGTGATGCGCCGTCCGCGGATCTGATCGTCGACGCGACGACGCGGCATCTTCAGAAGGTCTTCGCTGCGAAAGCGGATCGAACCGGTGTCGTGCTGCGCATTGGCCGGCAGGATGCCCAGGATGGCGCGTGCCAACGTGGTCTTGCCGCAACCGGATTCGCCGACCAGCCCCATGATCTCGCCCCGGCGGATCGTGAGGTTGACGCCGTCGAGCACCTTTGCGACGCCGCGTTCGGTGCCGAACGAGACCCGCAGGTTCTCCACCTCGAGGAGATTATCGTCGGGCGCCGGCACGTCTGATCCGCGGATCGAGAACGTCGCGCAGGCCATCACCCAGCAAGTTGAAGCCCATCACGACAAGGAAGATCGCCAGCCCGGGCGCCAATGCGTACCACCACGCCTGCGGGAGGAATTCGCGCGACTCGGCAATCATCCGCCCCCATTCGGGCGCCGGCGGCGGCGCACCGAGGCCGAGGAACCCGAGCGCGCTGGCGGTGAGGATGGTGAAGCCCATGCCGATCGACGTCCGCACGATGATCGGCGAGGCGACGTTTGGCAGGACATGCAGCAGAATGATCCGCCAGGTCGGAACCCCGAGCGCAATCGCCGCCTCGATGAAGGTCTCGTTCTTGAGCGAGCGCACCTCGGCATGGACCAGGCGGGTGAACCACGGCCAGTAGGTCACCGACAATGCCAGGATCACGTTCTCGATCGACGGCCCGAGCGTTTGCGAAATGGCGATCGCCAGCACGATCTGCGGCACCGCCAGGAAAATGTCCGAGACCCGCATCAGCGCTTCGCCCAGCCAGTTCTGCGTCCAGCCCGAGATCAGTCCGATCGGCACGCCGATCAGCAGCGCAGCGCCGACCGCCACGCTCGCGATCACCATCGTGATGCGGGCGCCGAACAGGATGCGGCTGTAGATGTCGGCCCCCATGCGATCTGTGCCGAACACATACATATCGGAAGGCGGCAGCAATCGCTGTCGCGGGTTCATGTCCCAGATCGCTTCCGGATGGGTGGCGAGCAGCGGGGCGAAGATCGCGACCAGGACGAGCAGCAATATGATCAGCAGTCCGGCGGCCGCAGCCGGGTCGCGCAGCAGCTTGCGCAGGACGTCGATGGCGGTGCTCATGCGCCGGCCCCGCGCGGGTCGAGAATGGCATGGCTGATGTCGACCACGAGATTGACGATGCCGAACACGGCTCCGGCATAGACCGTGAATCCCATCACGGCCGCGTAGTCGGATTGCAGGATCGCCTCGAACGCGTATGCGCCGATGCCCGGCCATTGAAACACGGTCTCGATCACGACCGCGCCGGCGAGCAGGATGCCGAACAGCAGCCCGATCTGCGTCACCGTGGAAATCAGCGAGTTGCGCAGCACGTATTTCCACACGATGAGGCCGGACGGGATTCCCATCGCGCGCTGATAGACGACGAAATTCTTCTGCAGCGTTTCCAGCACGCCGGCGCGCGTGAAGCGCACGACCGTAGCCAGCGCCGGAAACGCCAGCGTGAACGCCGGAAGGGTGAGGTGGGCCACGACATTGCCAAACCGCGTGAAGTTGCCTTCCACGAGCGTGTCGACGATGTAGAAGCCGGTGATCGATGGCGGCGGGAAGCCGGTGATCCGCGCCTGCAAGGGAAGCCAGCCGAGATCCATCGCGAAATAAAGCTGCAGCACCAGTGCAAGCCAGAAGCTCGCCACCGCGAGACCCGCCACGGTGATGATGCGTAACAGATGGTCGATGATCGTGTTGCGGTAGAGCGCCGAGACGACGCCGAGCGGGATCCCGATCACCACGGCGATGATCATTGCGACGATCGTCAACTCGATGGTCGCCGGCAGGCGGGCATAGAGGTCGTCCCAGACCGGCCGGGTGGTGAACAGGCTGGTGCCGAGATCGCCCGACAACAGTTGCTTGTAATAGTCGGCGAGCTGGACCAGCAGCGGCCGGTCGAGACCGAGCTTCTGGCGCAGCAGCTCGACCTGCGCGCGCGACGCCGTCTCGCCCGCGAGCTTCGAGACAGGATCGGCCGGGATGACGCGCGAGATGAAGAACACCACGGCGACGAGGCCCGCGAGCGTCGGCACCAGCCACGCGATGCGCTGAAGGATAAGCGCCAAAATCCGCATTATGTCGCGTTCATTTCAGCGGCACCGGGTGCCATTCACGCCGCGCGGGACCCGGCATCCATCCAGTCACGACACGTCCCTGCTCGATGGCATCCGGCCGCCGGCGCGGCGGCCGTCACCACCGCGTCCTTTCAGCGTCAGCTCTCGTAATACGCAGTCCGCATCTCCTGCGCCGATCCGATCGGACAGAACACGATGCCCTTGAGCTTGGCCGAATAGGGGCCGTACCATTTGGTGTTGTAGATCCACAGTCCTGCCGCGTCGTCGACGACGATGCGCGTCGCCTCCTCGTACATCTTCGCGCGGTCGGCCTGAACGGTGGATCGCAGCGCCTTTTCCAGCAGATCGTCGACCTTGGGATTCTTGTAGTGGGAGGCGTTCTTGAACGTTCCGGCGGTCGATGACGAGAACATCTCGCCGACCCAATTGTGCGGGTCGGCGTAATAGGTCGAGATCCAGTAGATCGACACGTCCGGCGTGGTATTGGGGTCCTTGAACCGCTCCACGATCGTCGGCCAGGGATAACCGACCACCTTCGACTGCACGCCGGCCTTGGTCAGCCCGTTCTGCAGCAACTGGGCGGCCTGCTCGGACTGCTGGAAGCCGGTCAGGTAGGCAAGCTCGATCGGTTTGTCGAGTTTCACCTTGGCCTGGGCGAATTCGGCTTTCGCCTTCTCGATATCGAAACTGTAGCCCTTGATGTCCTTTGGCACGCCCCAGATCGTGTTCGGCAGCGGGGTCGGATTGCGCTCGACCAGCCCGCCGAGAATCTCCTTGTTGAAGCCGTCGTAGTCGAATGCGTAATTGATCGCGCGGCGGATATGGACGTCGTTGAAGGGCGCGCGCGTCATATTGATCTGCGCCATCATCACGCGCATCGACTCCGCCTCAAGCACCTGCGTGGCGGGGTTGGACTTGATGCGGTTGAGCTGATCGGTCTGCAGATAGCCGCCGATGCCGTTGAAATCGCCGCGCATCAGGCCGAGCACGCGGGTGTTGGTGTCCTTGACGGCGCGGAACTCGATCTCGTCGATCCATTTCGGGCCCCAGCCCTTGAAGTGGCTCGGCCAGCGCTCGGCAACAAATCCGATCGCCGGGTCGAACTGCGTGATCTTGTAAGCTCCGGAGCCGGCCGAGTTCTTCGACAGCCAGGCTTCGCCGTTGTCGCCATTCTTTTCGTTCTTCTTCACCAGCGCGGTGTTGACGATGTGAATCTCCGGGACGATCGAGAGGAAAATCGCCGAAGGCTTGGCGAGCTTGAACTCGACGGTATAGTCGTCGATGGCTTTGGCGGCGCCGGGACCGATCATGGTCTTGAACAGCGAGGCTGCGCCCTTGCCGACGGCGAGAATGCGCTCCAGCGAGTAGACGACGTCCTGTGCCTTCACTTCGGTGCCGTCGTGGAACTTGACGCCCCTGCGCATTTTGAAGGTGTAGGTGAGCCCGTCCTGAGAGATCGTGTGGCTTTCCGCGACCCACGGCTCGAGCACCGCGGGATTGTTCTGCCAGCGCATCAGGCCGTCATAGATATTGAGCCGGATGGCGACGCGGCCGACGTCGAACGCGGCGTGCGGATCGGCGGTGTCGTAGTCGCTCTCGTTGGCGAAGACGAATCGTGTCTTGGCCTGGGCGTTGGCGAGCGTGGCGGAGCCGACAGTGCCGGCGGTCAGCGCGGCGGCGCCCGCATAGGCCATCAATTCGCGCCGCGAGAGATCGAGAATGTCGTTGTGGCGGTCGCGCATGAGTTTGGTCTCCCCAATGTGGTTGGCAGAAAAGTCCGCGCGTTCAGGCGGGGGCCAAGAAGCCTCGGCCCCACCGGGCTAAGGCATTATGAAACCCTTTCGATCGTCGCGACAAGCACGCTGTGATTGGCCGACCTGCGTCTGTCGCGCGCAGATATTGTGCGATCCGATCACCCCATGCCGCCGTCCACGCGTAACGTCTGGCCGGTCACGTAGCCGGCCCCGGCGAGCAGGAACAGAATGACGTCCGCGATGTCGTCCGGCGTTCCCACCCGCTTGAGACAGGTCATTTCCACCGAACGGTCTTCCCAGTCCTGGCCGAACCGGATTGTCCACGGCGTCCGGATCATGCCGGGCGCAACCGCGTTGACGCGAACGTCCGGTGCCAGCCCGCGCGCGAGATTGGTGGTGAGGTTCATCAGCGCGGCCTTCGACGCCGCATAGGCCATGCTCGATCCGGGATAGCCGTAACCGGCCGTCGAAGCGGTGTTGACGACGGCGCCGCGCGCCGCTTTCAGGTGCGGCGCGGCGGCGCGGGTGCAACGGAACGGCCCGACCAGGTTGACCGAGAGAATCTCGCGCCAGAAATCCTCACCGAGGCGATCGAGATCCTGCGGCGGGATCGGGGCGGCGGTCTGCGACGTTCCCGCATTGTTGACCAGGTAGTCGAGACGGCCGAACCGCCGGATCGTGGTGTCGACGGCCGCGGCGGCCTCGTCCGGATTGCCGACGCTTCCGGGCACCGCGGTCACGTCGAGCCCTTCGGACTTCAGTTGCGTCTCGGCGTTTCCCAATTTGGGATTGCCGGCGAGATCGTTGATCGCAACGCGTGCGCCGCAGGCGGCCAGTCGCCTGACGGTCGCAAGCCCGATGCCCGAGGCACCGCCCGTTACCAACGCGACACGCCCGGTAAGATCGGCTGTGATCATGCGACGGAATACCCCCTATGTGCTTGCCACGGCGGCGCTTGCGCCGACGCCGAGCATGTCCGACTATTCGCCTCGCGCATTCTGATCACAAATCCGGATCGAAAGGGCAACATGGGGCGGCTTCAGCTTGCGCTCGACATCGGCGGCACGTTCACGGACGTCGTCATGGTCGATGGAGCGTCGGGCGCCCTGTGGACCGCCAAAACTCCGTCGACGCCGCGGGATCCATCGGACGGCTTCTTCGAGGGCGTCGAGAAGATTTTGCGGCTCGCCGGCACCGCGCCGCGCGATGTCGCAGCCGTATTCCACGGCTCCACCATCGCGACCAACGCCGTGCTGGAAGGCAAGGGCGCGCGCACCGGCATGCTGGTGACTTCCGGCTTCCGCTATGTGCTCGAGATCGGGCGGCACGAGATTCCGCGCAAGGAGAATCTCTTCGTGTGGCGCAAGCCGAAGCGGCCGGTGCCGCCGCGCCTGATCATGGAAGTGCCCGAGCGCGTGCTGCTCGACGGGAGTGTGGAGCAGCCGCTTGACGAGGCCGAATGCCGCGCGGCGGCGCGGCGGCTGCGCGCGCTCGGCGTCGAAGCCGTGGCGATCGTGTTTCTGCACTCCTACGCCAACCCGGCGCACGAACGGCGCGCGGCCGAGATCGTCGCCGAGGAGTTTCCGCAAGCCGCGATCTCGCTCTCCTCCGACGTGCTGCCGGTGTTCCGCGAATACGAGCGCTCGATGGCGACGGCGCTCAACGCCTACGTGCAGCGCCTGGTCGGTACCTATATCGGCCGCCTGCAGAGCGGGCTGGCAAAGCGCAGCGTGGCGGCGCCACTCCTGGTGATGAAATCGAACGGCGGTGTTTTCGGCCCGCGCCACGCAGACCGGCAGGCGATCAACATGGCGCTGTCCGGTCCGGCCGCCGGCGTCATCGGCGCAAGCTTCGTCGCGCGTGCGGCCGGCTTCGACAACTCCGTCACCATCGATATCGGCGGCACCTCCGCGGACGTTTCCTTGATCCGGGCCGGCGCGCCGGCAACGACGACGGAAGGCGAGCTCGGGCCATTCCCCCTCGCGCTGCCGATCATCGACATCCACTCGATCGGCGCGGGGGGAGGGTCGCTCGCCCGCGTCACCGACATCGGCAGCCTGCAAGTCGGGCCGGAGAGCGCCGGCGCCGACCCGGGGCCTGCCTGCTACGGCCGCGGCGGCGCCAGGGCGACAGTGACCGACGCACATGTCGCATTGGGACGCGTGCCGCCGACCTTGCTCGACGGCGAGATGCGGCTGCAGGTGCAGAAGGCGCGTGAAGCGATCGAGCACGACGTTGCGCGTCCGCTGGGGATCAGCGTGGAGGATGCGGCCGAAGGTGTGATCCGCATCGTCAACGCCAACATGACGGGTGCGCTGAAAGTCGTTTCGGTCGAGCGCGGCTACGACCCGAAGGATTTCACGCTGGTCGCATTCGGCGGCGCCGGTCCGCTGCACGGCGTCGAGCTCGGCCGCGCGCTCGGCTGCCGTGCCGTGCTGGTGCCGCGCTACCCGGGTCTGCTCTGCGCGCTCGGCCTGCTCGCGACCGACCTGCAATACGACTATGCCCGCACCGCGCTGCAGCGCGGCCCCGATTACGACCTCGCTGCGATCGACACCGTCTGGCGCGAGCTCGAGCAGGAAGCGGATGGGGAGCTCGCGCGCGAGGGCATTCCCCCCGAGCGTCGCCGTTTCGTGCGCCTAGCCGACCTGCGTTACGCCAAGCAGGGTTTCGAGCTGACCTTGGAGGCGCCGGGCAGGCTCGATGCGGCGGCCGCGGCGCGCCTCGTCGAGGCCTTCCACGCACAGCACGAGCGGCTCTATACATTCGCCGAACGTGAGACCCAGGTGGAGATCGTGACGTTGCGCCTGCGCGCCGTCGGGCTTGTCGACAAGATCGCGCTGCCGGAGATCGCGGCTGCCGCCGGCTCGAAGCCCGAGGCCTACGAGCGACGCGGCGTGCAGCTCGATGGCGCCCCGCATGCCGCCGTTCGGGCCTACCGGCGCGACGCGCTGCGCGCCGGCCATCGGATCAACGGCCCTGCCGTCATCGATCAGCTCGACTCGACGAGCCTTGTCCTTCCCGGCCAGACCGCGGAGGTCGACCGCCACGGCAACCTGATCATACGGCTGGGCTGACCCATGCGAAACCTCGACACCGTCACGCAGGAACTGATCAAGGGCGCCATCCAGTCGGCGCGCGTCGAAATGGAGGCGCTGATCGAGCGCAGCGCCATGAGCCCGTTCATCCGCGAGAAGAAGGATTACTTCACCGCCTTCTTCGACCGCGACGGACGGCTGGTCGTCTC
>DATEKY010000059.1:0-2189 GCA_035277225.1 Xanthobacteraceae bacterium | reverse complement strand
TTCAGCGCCTATCACCTCGGCGACTACAAGCACGAGCCGTATTGAGTGTCATTCCGGAACGCGCGAAGCGCGTGTCCGGAATCCATAACCACAGCCGGTGCATATTTGCGCCAGCCATGCGTCACCCTCCTGTCCTGTAGTTATGGATTCCGGGCTGCGTCGCTTCGCTCCGCCCCCGGAATGACATCCCGGCGTGGCAGGCATTTCCATGCCATGGTAAGCCGGATGGCCGGGCGGACTTGAGCCCGGCCACGACGGGGAGACGCGGGCAATGCCGGAGATCAAGATCTTCAACGTCGACGCGCTCGGCACGCCGCTCGGGCAGTACTCCCACATCACACGCGTCAAGGCGTCCGAATTCATCTACATCGCCGGGCAACTTGCGGCCGGCAAGGACGGCAAGATCGTCGGTGCGGACGATTTCGACGCACAGTGCGTCCAGGTGTTCAGCAACATCGAGACCGCACTGAAATCGGTCGGCGCCGGCTGGGGCAATGTCGTGGAGTTCACCACCTATCTGGTGCACAGCCAGGACATCCCGAAGTTCATGACCTACCGCAAACGGGAGTTTCCCAAATTCTTTCCGAACGGCGCCTATCCGCCGAACACGCTGCTGATGGTCGACCGGCTGGTGCAGGAGCCGTTTCTGATCGAGGTACAGACCGTTGCGGCGCTTTAAGATCCTCGCGGCGCTCGCGCTGCTGTTCGCGAGCGAGCCCGCACTCGCACAACGCGCGGCCTGCCACCGCGGCGCGAGCTTCGAGCAGTGGCTCGATGCGTTCAAGCGCGAGGCGGTGACGCAGGGCGTCTCGCAGCGTGCGATCGGCGACGCCGCACACCTGATGGTCTACGACCAGCAGGTGGTGAACAAGGACCGCGGGCAGAAGGTCTTCTCGCAGACCTTCCTCGAATTCTCCGACCGCATGGTGGCGCGGCACCGCATCGACGGCGGCATCCAGCGCATTGCGAAGAACCGCGCGCTGTTCCAGAAGGTCGAGCAGCAGTTCGGCGTGGCTGCTCCCGTGATCGCGGCGTTCTGGGCGCTGGAGACCGACTTCGGCGGCTTCATGGGTAACCTGCCGACCATCAAATCGGTCACGTCGCTCGCTTACGACTGCCGCCGGCCCGACCTGTTCCGCACGCAACTGCTCGCCGCGCTCAAGATCATCGACCGTGGCGACCTGACGCCCGAGGAGATGATCGGCCCGTTCGCCGGCGAGCTCGGCCAGTTCCAGTTCCTGCCGGCGCATTATTTCGACTACGGCGTCGACTATGACGGCGACGGGCGGCGCGATCTGATCCGCTCGGCGCCGGACGCGGTCGCGTCGGCGGCGAACTATCTCTCCAAGATCGGCTGGAAGCGCGGGCAGCCCTGGCTCGAGGAGGTGCGCGCGCCGGCCGACATGGACTGGGCGCAGGCGGATCTCGCGATCCAGCATCCGCGCTCGCAATGGGCGCGCTGGGGCGTGACGCGGCCGGACGGCAGCGCGATTGCGGCAGACGCGCAAGTAGCATCGCTGGTGCTGCCGATGGGGCGGCACGGCCCGGCGTTCCTCGCCTATCCGAATTTCCAGGTGTTTCTCGAGTGGAATCAGTCGCTGGTCTATTCGACCTCGGCCGCGTATCTCGCCACCCGCATCGCCGGCGCGCCGCCGATGAAGCGCGGCTCAGGACAGATCGCGCCGTTTGCCTCGGCGCAGATCCGCGTGCTGCAGCAACTGCTGGCGCGGCGCGGCCACGACGTCGGCAAGATCGACGGCTTTCTCGGCGCGAAGAGCCGCGCCGCGGTGAAGGCCGAACAGGTGAAGCTCGGACTGCCGGCGGATTCCTATCCGACGCCGGAGCTGGTGCAGCGGCTGCAAGGGCGGTGATGTAAACCGCCGGCAAAATTGGGGAGACGCCATGCGGAAGTTCGTCATAGCCGCGCTGTTTGCCGTGCTCTGCACGCCAGCCCTTGCGCAAAGCTGGCCGGAGCGCACGGTGCGCCTGGTCGTCCCCTACCCACCCGGCGGCAATGTCGATGGCGCGGCGCGGATCGTCGCGAACAAGCTGCAGGACAAGCTCGGCCAGACGGTGGTGATCGAAAACAAGGCCGGCGCCGGCGGGCTGATCGGCGGCGAGATGGTGGCGAAGTCGCCGCCCGACGGCTACACGCTGTTCGTCGGCGCCAACGGGCCGATCCTGTTTGC
>DATEKY010000058.1:0-8572 GCA_035277225.1 Xanthobacteraceae bacterium | reverse complement strand
CCCATGAGCAAGACGCCGACGCCGCGACTGCTTCCCGCCTCGATCGATGCCACTCTCGATCTCCTGGCCGCGGCCGACTATCTCGCCGACCGGTCGCTGGCGACTGTGCTGTTCCTCGCGCTGCGCATGGGCCGCCCGCTGTTCCTCGAAGGCGAGGCTGGCGTCGGCAAGACCGAGATCGCGAAGGTCCTCTCGCAGACGCTCGGCCGCCGGCTGATCCGCCTGCAATGCTACGAAGGGCTCGACGTCGCATCCTCCGTCTACGAGTGGAACTACGCGGCGCAGATGATCGCGATCCGCGCCGCCGAGGCCGAAGGCGAGCACGACCGCGAGCGGATCGAGCACGACGTGTTCTCCGAGCGCTTCCTGATCAAGCGGCCGCTGCTGCAGGCGCTCGAGCCGGACACGGCGGGCGCGCCGGTGCTGCTGATCGACGAGCTCGATCGCACCGACGAGGCCTTCGAAGCGTTCCTGCTCGAAGTGCTGGCCGACAACCAGGTGACCATCCCGGAGATGGGCACGGTCAAGGCGGAGCATCCGCCGATCACCGTGATCACGTCGAACCGCACGCGCGAGATCCACGACGCGCTCAAGCGGCGCTGCCTCTACCACTGGGTCGGTTATCCGACGGCCGAGCGCGAACTGAAGATCGTGCGCGCCAAGGTGCCGGGCATTTCGAAGAAGCTGTCGCAGGAGGTCGTGACCTTCGTGCAGGCGCTGCGCGGGCAGGACCTGTTCAAGTCGCCGGGGGTCGCGGAATCACTTGACTGGGCGGCGGCGCTGACCGAGCTCGACGTCGTGGCGCTCGATCCCGCGACGGTGTCGGACACGCTCGGCGTGCTGCTGAAGTATCAGGACGACATCGCGCGCATCGAAGGCACGCGCGCGAAGGAATTGCTCGACGCGGTGCATGCGGAGCTGCGGGCAGCGGAGTAGGCACACGCTCGAATACCCTCTCCCCTTGAGGGAGAGGGTGGCGAGCGAAGCGAGCCGGGTGAGGGGTTTCTTCTCTTATGCTTGGACCATCGCAATTCACCCCTCACCCCGTCCTCGCCCCGGACGATGTCCGGGGCTCGGCCGACCCTCTCCCTCCTTCAGGGCGTTCACGCCCGTCTTCGACGGGCGATGGGGAGAGGGTTGCACCTGCGCGCGGGGAAGGCCCGAGCGGCCGCCTCGCGCAGAACATCGTGTACTTCGCGCGCGCGCTGCGCGCGGCCGGCATTCCGGTCGGGCCGGGTGCAGTGCTCGATGCGCTGGAGGCCGTGACGGCGGCCGGCGTCGGCACGCGCGAGGATTTTTACTGGACGCTGCACGCGGTGTTCGTGAAGCGGCACGAACACTCGGTGCTGTACGATCAGGCGTTCCGGATGTTCTTCCGCAAGCGCGCCTACCTCGACAAGCTGCTCGCGATGCTGTCGCCGCAGGCCCCCGCCGCCGCGCCCGAGCCGCCGCAGGCGGGCGCGAACCGCGTGCAGGAGGCGCTGTTCTCCGGCATGAACGACCGCAAGCCGCCGGAAGAGCGCGAGATCGAGCTCGACGCGCGCCTGACCGTGTCGGACCGCGAGGTGCTGCAGAAGAAGGACTTCGCGCAGATGAGCGCGGCCGAGATCGCGCAGGCCAAGGACGCGATCAGGCGCATGGTGCTGGCGATCGACGAGGTGAAGACGCGCCGCCTCGCGCCGCATCGTCATGGTCACATCATCGACATGCGCCGCACACTGCGATCCAGCATGAAGGCGGGCGGTGCGCTGATCGACCTGAAATATCTCGGCGCCAGGACGAAGCAGCCGCCGATCGTCGCGCTGCTCGATATCTCCGGCTCGATGAGCCAGTACACGCGGCTGTTCCTGCATTTCCTCCACGCGGTGACCGATGCGCGCAAGCGTGTGCACTCGTTCCTGTTCGGCACGCGGCTCACCAACGTGACGCGCGCGCTGAAGTCGCGCGACCCGGACGAGGCGCTGGCGCAATGCTCGGCCAGCGTCGTCGACTGGTCCGGCGGCACGCGCATCGCGACCTCGCTGCACGACTTCAACAAGCACTGGGCGCGCCGCGTGCTGACGCAGGGCGCGATCGTGCTGCTGATCACCGACGGGCTGGAGCGCGATCCGGACGATCGCCTCGCGTTCGAGATCGACCGGCTGCATCGTTCGGCGCGGCGGCTGGTGTGGCTCAATCCGCTGCTGCGCTTCGAGGGCTTCGAGGCGAAGGCGAAGGGCGTGCGCACCATTTTGCCGCACGTGGACGAGTTCAGGCCGATCCATAATCTGGACTCGATCGGCGAGCTGTGCCGCGCGCTGTCGGCGAGCGGCGGGCGGACCGGCGATCCGAAGGAGTGGCTGAAGCAGGTGGCGTAGTTACCCTCTCCCCTTGAGGGAGAGGATGGCGAGCAGCGTAGCTGCGAGCCGGGTGAGGGGTATCTATATTGTGGCAAGAACCCCTCACCCGGTTCCTCGCTTCGCTCGGAACCACCCTCTCCCTCAAGGGGAGAGGGGAAGAAGGAGAGAGCACGCATGGACTCACTCGCACGCGATGAAGACATCCTGAAAGCCGCGGAGGACTGGAAGGCGGCCGGGCGCGGTGTTGCGCTCGCGACCGTGGTCGAGACCTGGGGCTCGGCGCCGCGGCCGGTCGGCTCCAACCTGGTGATCGACGACCAGGGCAATTTCCTCGGCAGCGTATCGGGTGGCTGCGTCGAGGGCGCGGTGGTCACCGAGGCGCTCGACGTGATCGAGAGCGGCAAGCCGAAGACGCTCGAATTCGGCGTCGCCGACGAGACCGCGTGGAAAGTGGGATTGTCCTGCGGCGGCACGATCCGCGTGTTCGTCGAGAAGGTGGATTGAGTGCGCCTCGACATCCTCAAAGCGCTGAACACCGAACGCGCGGCGCGCCGCGCGGCCGTCGTCGTGACCAACCAGGATTCCGGCGCGCAGCGCCTCGTCACGCAGGACAAGGTCGCGGCCGATCCGCTGAAGGACGTGCTCGGAGCGCACCTGCGCTCCGGCAAGAGCGGCGTCGAGGAGACGGCCGAGGGCAAGGTGTTCCTCACCGTGCACGTCCCGCCGACGCGGCTGATCGCCATCGGCGCGGTACATATCTCGCAGGCGCTGGCGCCGATCGCGGCGCTGCTCGGCTATGACGTCACCATCGTCGATCCGCGCACCGCGTTCGCGAGCCCCGAGCGGTTTCCCGGCGTGAAGGTGATCGCCGAGTGGCCCGACAAGGCTCTGCCGCCGCTCGGCGTCGACCGCTACACGGCCTTCGTCGCGCTGACGCATGATCCGAAGGTCGACGATCCGGCGCTGCTGCATGCGCTCGAGCGAAACTGCTTCTACATCGGCGCGCTCGGTTCGCGCAAAACGCACGGGCGGCGGATCGAGCGGCTGAAGCAGCAGGGCGCGAGCGATGCGGCGCTGGCGCGCATCCACGCGCCGATCGGCCTGCCGATCGGCGCGGTATCGCCGCCCGAGATCGCGGTCGCGATCATGGGCGAGATCACATCGAGGCTGCGCCTGACGCCGGAGGGCACGCGATGAAGTTCGGGGCGGTCCCGCCGCGCGAGGCTGAGGGCGCGGTCGCGGTGCATTCGATCCGCAAGGACGGCATGGTGCTCAAGAAGGGCACGCCGATCGGCAAGGCCGAGATCGCCGCCCTGGAAGCCGCGAAGGTCGCCGAGATCGTGGTGGCGCGGCTTGAGCCGGGTGACGTATCGGAGGATCTCGCGGCCGCCGAGATCGCCGCCGCGGTTGCGGGCGAGGGCGTGCATGTCGACCGCGCCTTCACCGGCCGCGCCAATCTGTTCGCCGAACATGCCGGGGTGCTGGTGGTCGACAAGGCGGGCGTCGATGCGCTCAACGACGTCGATCCGGCGATCACCTTCGCGACGCTCAACGCCTACGCTCCGGTCGTCGCCGGCAAGATGATCGCGACGGTGAAGATCATCCCCTTTGCGGTCTCGGGCGAGGCGCGCGACAGGGCGCTGGCGGCGGTGCGTACCGCAAAGCCGATCGTGCGGGTCGCGCCGTTCAAGGTCGCCAAGATCGGCATCATCTCGACGCTGTTGCCGGGCCTTGCCGAGAAGGTGATCGAGAAGACCCTGCGCGTCACCGAAGAGCGTCTCGCGCCGGCGGGCGCGACGATCGTCGCCGAGAAGCGTGTGCCGCACGAGACCGGCGCGCTCGCGAAAGCGCTCGACGAGGTGCTGAAAGCGGGCGCCGAGATGGTGGTGGTGTTCGGCGCCTCGGCGATCGCCGACACGCGCGACGTGATACCGGCGGCGGTCGAAGCGGTCGGCGGCCGCATCGAGCATTTCGGCATGCCGGTCGATCCGGGCAATCTGATGCTGGTCGCCGAGGCGAACGGCCGGCCGGTGCTCGGCGCGCCGGGCTGCGCGCGCTCGCCGAAGGAAAACGGCTTCGACTGGATCCTGATGCGCCTGCTCGCGGGCCTGCCGATCAAGCGCTCCGACATCACCGGGCTCGGCGTCGGCGGCTTGCTGATGGAAATCGTCACGCGGCCGCAGCCGCGCGCCGTGCCGGTGCCGGAGAAAGGCCATCGCATCGCCGGCCTGGTGCTCGCCGCCGGCCGCTCGACCCGCATGGGCGGACCGAACAAGCTGCTGGAGGAGATCAACGGCAAGCCGCTGGTGCGCATCGTTGCCGAGCATGCACTCGCCTCGCGCGCCAAGCCGGTGATCGTCGTCACCGGCCATCAGCGCGAGCGCGTGGAGCATGCGCTGGCCGGGCTGCCGGTCACCTTGGTGCACAATCCGGATTTCGCCGACGGGCTGTCGACCTCGCTCAAGGCCGGCATCAACGCGGTGCCGGCGGATGCCGACGGCGCGATCGTCACGCTCGGCGACATGCCGCAAGTAAGCGCGAAGCTGATCGACCGGCTGATCGCGGCGTTCGATCCGGAGCGCGGCGCGCTTGTCGTCATCCCGACGATCGAGGGTAAGCGCGGCAATCCGGTGTTATGGGCGCGCCGCTTCTTCTCCGACTTGCTCGCCGTGGAGGGCGACGTCGGCGCGCGCCACCTGATCTCCGGCTATGCCGAGGCCGTGACCGAAGTGCCGGTCGAGGATGCCGCCGCGTTGACCGACATCGACACGCCCGAGGCGCTGATCGCGGTGCGCGCCGCGATGGATGTTTAGTTCCATTTAAGTGTTTGCCCCTAGCCTGCGGCCGGGGTTCGAGGGGCTTTGAGTTCATGCGTATCGCGCGTCTCGCGGCGTGCCTTGCCGCGCTTGCTATCCTTCTTTCCAGCGCCATCCAGACAAACGCCGCCGGCGCGCTCGCGACCGGGCGCTGCGGCGCGTTCGGCTATTCGTTCGACGAGGCGTCGCCCGAGGCGGCGGCGATGCGGGCGCGCGCGCAATGCAAGGGCGCGCAGTGCAAGGTGGTGACGAGCTTCCGCCGCGCCTGCGCGGCGGTCGCGATCGATGCGGGCAATGCCTGCGGGCCACATGGCTGGGCGCAGGCGGAGACGCTCGGGCGGGCTCAGAATATCGCGAGCCAGCAGTGCAACCGCTTCGGCGGACGGAACTGTATGATCCGCGCCTGGGTGTGCGACGCGAAAGGCTGAGCCGGGTCAGCTCCCGCACTATCCGTTCGCTTGCGATCGGCGGAGCGAGATACCGCTGTTCGCGGTGGTTCTGAAATTCTTTTCATTATCAGTCGGTTCCCTGCCGTCCCGCGCCAACCGGGGCACAGAGCAGCTTTTGTCGCATGCCTGGAACGGCACCCCCTGAGGGAGCGTTTTCCATGGGACTGAAATGACCCTAGGAGGGAAGCATGTTTGACGATCCGCGCGACATCAATCGCGACCTTGGGACCAATCCCTATCGCGATCGCGGCGCCATGATGGGCGAGGGCTCCGGATGGGGCGTTCCGCTCGCGCTGCTTGCAATCGTGGTGATCATTGCCGGCCTGATCGCGTTTGCGCCGACCACCAACCAGCAGACGGCGGCCAATCAGCCGGCCATCGAGCGCAGCACGCCGCCGGCCTCACCCGCGCCGACGACCCCGCCGGCCACGACCCCCGCGCCGAAGCAGTAATCCTAATCCTGGCAATGTCGAAAGGGGCGGCCCTGCCGAGAGGCGGGGCCGCTTCATTTTTGCGGCGAGCCGGGCACGCCCGCACCCGTCTGATCGCAGTTTCGTGAAGACGATCATGGCCGGGCAGCCTTGCAGCCAAGCTCACATCGTATTATGACTGACTGGTCAGTCAATACACTTGGATGCGATTATGGCCCCAACGGTGAGAAAGACGGCCCTCAAAGAGGGGACGCAGAGGGATGCGCTGCCTTCAGTGCGCGGCGCTGCTGCCGGGCCGCGCAAGCGCCGCTCCGCGGCGCCGGAAGAGCGTCGCGCCGCGATCCTCGATGCGGCGCTCGAGGAGTTCACCGCGCGGGGATACGAGGGCGCGCGGCTCGACGACGTGGCCAAGCGCGCCGGCGTCGCGAAGGGCACGATCTATCTCTACTTCGCCGACAAGGAAGCGCTGTTCCAGGACCTCGTGCGCTCGATGGTCCACCCGGTGCTCGGCACGCTCGAGCATCTGCGCGAGGTCGACATTCCGGCGCGCATGCTGGTCGAGGGCATGCTCAACACCTTCGTGCGCGAAATCCTGGGAACGCGCCGCAAGGACATCGTTCGGCTGATCTTCACCGAAGGGACGCGCTTTCCGGCGATCGCCGAATTCTATCATCGCGAGGTGATTGCTCGCGTGCTCGCGATCGTCCGCCCGATCCTGAAGCGCGCTGCCGAGCGCGGCGAGCTTCGCGACGATTCCCTCGCGCGCTTTCCGCAACTCATCATCGCGCCCGGGCTGGTGGCGATCATGTGGGATGCGCTCTTCGCCAAATACGAACCGCTCGACGTGCCGGAGATGATCCGCGCGCATGTCGGCATTCTGTTCGGGAGGGGACCATGAGATGGTTCGCTGTCCTGGCACTTACGCTGGCGCTGGCCGCCTGCAGCAGCGATACCGGCCGCCTGCAAGGCTGGGTCGAGGGAGACTTCGTGTTCGTCGGGCCGGACGAGGCCGGACGGGTCGAGACGCTCGCCGTACGCGAAGGCGATCAGGTCGCGGCCGGCGCGCCGCTGTTCGCGGTCGATGCTGATCTGCAGACGGCCGACGTGCACACCGCGTCCGCGCAGGTCGCCGAGGCGCGGGCCCGCCTGGCCCGACTGGAGTCGGCGCAGCAGCGCAAGGAAGAGGTCGCGGTACTGCAGGCGCAGGAGCGGCGCGCCGAATCCGCCGTCGGCCTCTCGACAGCCGAACTCGACCGGCAGCAGACGCTCGCCGCCAAGGGTATCGCCGCGCAGGCGCAGCTCGACACCGCGCGCGCCAATTCCAGCCGCGACAAGGCCGCACTGGACGAGGTGCGGCGGCAGATCACGGTCGCGCAGATGTCATCGCGCGAGGAGGACATCGCGGCCGCGCGCCAGTCGCTCGCGGCGGCGCTTGCGCGCCAGACCGCGTCGCAGACCAAGCTCGCGCGGCGCAAGCTCGTCTCTCCGGTGACCGGCGCGGTGCAGCAAGTCTACTATCGCCCGGGTGAACTGGTGCCGGCGGGCCGGCCGGTGCTGTCGATCCTGCCACCGGGCAACATCAAGCTGCGCTTCTTCGTGGCGCAGGCGCTGTTGCCCAAGATCGCGCTCGGCGACAGCGTCGAGGTGACCTGCGACGGCTGCGCGCAGCTTGTCGCGCGCGTCAGCTTCATCGCGCGCTCGGCCGAATACACGCCGCCGGTGATCTACAGCCTGGAGGAGCGCAACAAGCTCGTCTTCATGGTCGAGGCGCGGCCCGAGAAGCCGGACGGCCTGCGGGTCGGGCAGCCGGTGCAGGTGGCCCTCAAGGGCGGGCCGGTGGCGGAGGCGAAGAAATGACCTCGCCCGACATCGCGATCGAGGTCGAAGGCCTGACGAAATCGTTCGGCGACCGCGTGGTCGTGCGCGACCTATCCATGCGGGTGAAGCGCGGCACGATCTACGGCTTCCTCGGGCCGAACGGCTCGGGCAAGACCACGACGATCCGCATGCTGTGCGGACTGCTCACGCCCGACAGCGGGCGCGGCACCTGCCTCGGCTACGACATCCGCACCCAGGCGGACAAGATCCGCGTGCATGTCGGCTACATGACGCAGCGCTTCAGCCTCTATCAGGATCTCTCGGTGCGCGAGAATCTGGAGTTCGTCGCGCGCGTCTATGGCCTGTGCGATCCGCAAGGCGCCGCGAAGGAGATGGTGACGCGGCTAGGCCTTGCGGGGCGCGAGGAGCAGCTTGCCGGTTCGCTCTCGGGCGGCTGGAAACAGCGGCTCGCGCTCGGCGCCTGCACCTTGCCGAACCCGCAACTGCTGCTGCTCGACGAGCCGACCGCCGGCGTCGATCCGAAAGCGCGGCGCGAATTCTGGAGCGAGATCCATGCGCTCGCGGCCGAAGGGCTGACCGTGCTGGTCTCGACCCACTACATGGACGAGGCCGAGCGCTGTCACGAGATCGCCTACATCGCCTATGGCGAGCTGCTGGCGCACGGTACCGTGGACGAGGTGATCGGCGCATCGCGGCTG